>QNBY01000101.1 GCA_003644275.1 Planctomycetota bacterium | reverse complement strand
TCATGGTGCGGGTGGAGGACGACATGCTCGACAAGATCGACTTCCTCGTGGAGCACGAGCTCTTCCGCTCCCGCTCCGAGGCCGCCGCCTTCCTCATCTCCAAGGGGCTCGAGGCCACCGAGGACATCGTGGAGGAGGTCATGAAGAAGGCCGAGCAGATCGAGAAACTCCGCAAGGAGATACGCGACATACTCGGCGTGAAGGAGGAGGAAGCCGCGGCCGGGCCGGACGAATCCGCCGATGAGAAGGACGAGGCGGAGGAGAAGAGCGAGTAACGCCCGCCGCGCCCGTCTCCCCGAAAGACACGAGCCCCGCCGCGCGGCGGGGCTCGTTCGTTTCCGGGCGGGCCGAAGAAAGGCTCACACGGCCTTCAGCGCCTCGGCGAATATCTCCAGCACGGTGTCGATCTGCTCGCGGGTGATGATGAGCGGCGGGATGAACCGCACCGAGTTGTCCCCGCAGTAGTAGGTGAGCAGGCCGCGGCGGAAACATTCCTTCACGAGGGCGTTGCGGCGTTCGGGATCGCGTTCCTTCGTGTCCGGGTCCTTCACTATCTCCACGGCCGTCATGAGGCCCTTGCCGCGTACGTCGCCGATGAAGTCGTGCCGCGCCTGGAGCTCGCGCAGCCCGGCCATGAGCTGCTCGCCCCGCTCGGCGGCGTTCCGCACGAGCCCGCCCTGGAGCAGCTCCAGCGTCTTCAGCGCCACCATGCAGCCCATGGGGTTCGCGCCGTAGGTGTTGGAGTGCGCGCCGGGCTCCCAGTCGTTCAGCTCGCGGCGGCTCAGCATCACGCCTATCGGGAAGCCGGAGCCGAGGCCCTTGGCGGTGTACACGATGTCGGGCTCCACCCCCCAGTGCTCGATGGCGAAAAGCTTGCCGGTCCTGCCGTTGCCCGCCTGCACCTCGTCCATCACGAGCAGTATGCCGTGCTTGTCCAGCAGCGCCTTGAGCTTCGGGAAGTACTCCGGCGGGGGCACTATGTAGCCGCCCTCGCCCTGGATGGGCTCGGCGAAGAAGGCGGCCACCTCGTCCGCCGGCGCGATGGTGTTCAGGTATTCCTCCACCGCGTCCACGCAGGCGAGGCCGCAGGAAGGATATTCGAGGCGGAGCGGGCAGCGGTAGCAATACGGGTTGGGGACGTGCGTCACCTCGGGGACCAGCGGGGCGAAGCGGTTGCGCTGGACGGCCTTCGACGAGGTGAGGGACATTGCGCCGAACGTCCTGCCGTGGAACGAACCCCGCAGTGCGAGGAAGCGCGGGCGGCGGGTGTGGTAGCGGGCGAGCTTCATGGCCGCCTCGGTGGACTCGGCGCCGCTGTTGGTGAAGAAGGGCACGGCGTCGGGCACGGGCGCGGCCTCCACCAGCCGCTCGGAGAGGAGCGTCTGCTGGATGTAGTAGAAATCGGCCCCGCAGTAGTGGAAGAACTTTCCGGCCTGCTCCACGAGCGCGCCGACCACCTCCGGGTGACAGTGGCCCACGTTCACCACGCCGATGCCGCTGGTGCAGTCGAGGAAGCGGTTGCCGTCCGGATCCTCCACCCACACGCCGCAGGCGCGCTCCACGCAGAGGGGGTAGCCCCTCCCGTGGGCGGGCGACGCCACTTTCTCCTCGCGCTCGATGACCTCCTTCGCCTTCGGCCCCGGCGGGGGGACGGCGATCTCGGGTTTCGTGAGGCGTCCGTAGTCTGCGAACCTGTCGCTCAAGATATTTCCTCCTTCGGTTGCAGGTTGTATGCCGTTACGATGCCGCGGACGGGAAATCATACCCGCCTTTCGAAAGCGAGCGCGAGCAGGAAGGCCAAGGCCGCGGCGACCAGCAGCCAGGGCCCCAGCGGGAGGCGGCGCGGCGCGGCGCTCCCTCCCGTCGGCGGCGCGGGAGCCTCTCCCCGCACGGCGCGGCGGGTGAGGTCGCTTTCGGCGTCGGAGAGCAGGTTGTAGCCCGCCCCCTCGAAGAAACCCGTGTGGGGATGGCGGGCGTCGGTGCGGCGGAGCAGCGGCCTGCGGCTCGCGTCGCGCACCGCGTCGGCGAAGCGGGCGACGAACAGCGCGAAGGTCAGGTCGCGGCACCAGCAGTCCGGGCCCAGCTCCGGATCGAACGCCGCCGCCCAGCGGTTCCCCTTCACGAACAGCGCCCCTTCCCCCCCGCAGGCGAGCACCTCGCGCCAGCCCTCCGTTCCCGCAAGTTTCCGGCCCGCGGTCACCCTTCCCCTCTCGACGGCGAGCGGCCCGCCGTCCCGGCCGGTGAAAAAGGGATGGGGCGGAACGACCACCGACAGGCGGCCGGACAAGCTCCCTCCCGCCGCGACCGGCCCTTTCCCGCCGGAAGGCAGGAAACACAGCGCCGGAACGTCCCCCTCGGGCCAGGGCGTCCCCACCCCTATGAAGGCGTCCGCCTCCACGTCGCGCGGGAACTCCCGCCCGTCTATGTGCACCGTGCGGACTCCCTCGAGGGTGTCCAGCGCCCCGAGTATCCCCTTCGAGGAGGGAGGACGCAGCCCCACCCCGGCCACCGCCACGGTTATGCCCGCCGCGCCGGAGCGGCCCACCCTCAACACGTCGTCGGCCGGGAAGGAATCGCCGGGATCCAGGGCGAGCTCGAAGCGCTCTCCCTCCGGCACCCCGAGCTTCAGAAGCAGGTCCTTACGCTCGCCCGGGCCGAGCTCAAGCCACGCTGCAACGGTCTTCGCCCCTCCCGCCCTCAGCACGAGGGAGCCCTTCCACGGGCGGGGAGAGTAGTTCGCCGCCGCGAGGAACAGCCCGCCCGGTTCGAGGGAGGCGGCGGTTATGCCGGTGTTGGGGAGAGGCTCGCCGAAGGACAGGCAGCGGAAGCCGCCCGGCAGGGAGACGGGGGCGTCGGTGTAGAGCAGGCGCAGCGAGGCGTCCAGCGAACCGGCGAGCCTCGCGGCCTCAAAGGGGTCCGCTTCGACCTCGAGAGGGGCGGCGGCGTAGAGGGCGGATTCCGCCTGCGCGGGCGTTCCCTTGCGGCAGGCTATGCGGGGCGCGGCCCCGGCCTCCACCACGGTCACCGGCGTCTCCGCGGGGAGGGAGCGCACGAACGACAGCGCGGCCGCCCGCGCCTTGCCGAAGGCGTCCCCCGCGATGGTTGAGGCGGAACAGTCGAGCACGATCACGACCGGGCGCGGCGCTGTGCGCGCGGACAGCAGGACGGGCGAGGACGCCCCGGCGGCGGCCAGAAGCAGGGACGCGAGCAGGAACGCGAGCGGAAGGTCGAACAGGCGGGAACGCGACGAACGCGCGGGTTCCTCTCCCATCGCCTCCCGCCAGAGGGCGAGGGAGGGAACGCGGAGCTCGATCTTCCTGCGCCTCAGGTGGTGCAGGAACACCAGCAGCGCCGCCGCGAGCGAGAGCGCCAGCATCCAGGGATGGGCCGTCTCCACCGTCATTTCTTCCTGTAGTCGGGGCAGATACGGGCGTTGGGCCTCTCGCGCCTCATGCAGAGGTCGCGGTAGTTCAGCTTGCAACTGTCGCAGAGGAACTCGTCGCGAAGGCCGAGCAGCAGGGTGAGCCTCTGGATGAGCACTTTGACCACTTTCGCCATCTCGCCCGCATTCTCCGCTTTTTTTGAAGGGGAGCATCAAATTTCGCAACGCGCTCCCCCCCGCGGCGCACTATCTCCCGAGGTAAAAAACCTTGACATTGCGGCTTTCCCGCCCTACAATCAAAGGTTGCCTCTATACCGAACCTCGCAAGGGAGAGAGAAGATGAGACGACTCCTTTTCGCCATAGCGGCCGCGGCGGCCCTCGTGCTGTGGAGCGGCGCCGCAAACGCGGCTTCCGATTGGGATTTCTCCCAGAACTGGGACAGCGGCTACTCCGACAACCAGGTGATATCCTCCACCGGCTCGCCCTGGAGCGGGCACAACGGCTACAGCGGTTGCGGCGCACACGCCGACAGCTACTACCGCAAGAGTTCGCCCTATTCGGTCCATCTCGGCTACCGCTACTACGGTCCGTATTCGATCCGCACCTTCACGCTGATGTACACCTTCGATTCCCCCACCCCCGCGGCGGGCGAGCTCACCTTCTGGTGCTACCTTCGCTACTCGACGCTCAACGTGCAATTCTCCGCCGACGGCGGGACCTGGAGCACCACCACCCTCTATTCCTCCCGCACCTACGTGTACGGGGCCACCAAGAAGGTGACGGTGCCCGCGGGCACGAAGTACATCCGCTGGAACGCCAGCAGTTACTGCCCCTATTACTACGGCTGTTGGCTGGACAATATCAGCTTCGTCATGCCCGAGGTGTGGGTGAGCAGCCTCACGGGCTTCGACACCGAGGAACCCAACGCCGGCACCCTCTCCCTCGCCGCCACCGCCGGCACCATCATGTCGGGCGGGATAACTTCCGTTTCGTTCTATTACAAGGGCTCCTCCGACAGCGCCTACACCCTCATCGAGACCGACACCGACGGCAGCGACGGCTGGGGCGCGGACTGGAACACCGGCGACATGGTGGATTTCGCCGTCACGGTGCGGGCGTTGGCCTATGCGGGCTCCAAGGAATCCAAGCCCTTCGATGTGGAGATACAGGTGATAAACCCCCTCTTCAGCGGGTTCTCACCGCTCCCCGACGTGGACGGCGAGGCCATCTCCGTCTCCGCTTCCTTCGACCAGCAGCAGTTGAGCGCCACCTTCCCGCCGAACCCGTGGTCGGCGTCCTCTTACTACATGTACGAGTACAACAGATGTGTACTGGACATAGAGTACTCATCCCCCTTCGTGGGCACCTTCACGAAGTACTACACCTACTACAACTACAGGCGATACTCCTCCGCCTACCATTATTTCAAGATAGCCAAGCAGATTTCGGGCGGCTACCAGGTGATCGCCACCGGCCCGCGCACCACCACGCAGACCGGCGTTCGGACCTACACCCTGACGGGCTCGCAGTTCCAGAACGTTCCGGCGGGTTCCTATATCGGCGTGTACACCTATTACGGAAACCTGCGGTACTACTCCGGCAACACCGTGAGATCGGTTTATACCTACAGCAACATCAGCGGGGCGTACTACAATTGGTACTCCACCACCTCTTACTGCGCGCCCGTCCGCGCCACCGTCGAGTCGAAGGTGGACTATCCCGAACTGGTGGAGATAGGCTACTCCACCGACGGCGTGAACGTCACCCCCATCGCGCAGGGCGCGCCCACCGACGGCACCTTCAGCACGGTGTGGGACAGCTGGCCCGCCATCCAGAACGCCAACGTCTTCTTCGCCGCCCGCGGCTTCAACGGCAACATGTGGGGCAACTG
>QNBY01000100.1 GCA_003644275.1 Planctomycetota bacterium | reverse complement strand
GCGCAGCGGGAGCGGCCTCTACGCTCATGGCCTGCCAGGAATCCGACCACGGCGTGTACCGCCCGCCCGTTATGAGCGAGCCTCCCGTCCCCTTGCCGCCCCACACGATCATCTCCGCGCCGGTCCACACCGCGCGGTGATCCTCCCGCGCCTCCGGCGCATCGTTCATCGAGAGGGGAACCCACTTGTCGTGCACCGCGATGGTGATGAGGAAGTCCGTGAAGTCGTAGGTCCACACGTCCCCCCTGCGGACGAGGAAGCCTATGTAGTACGAGCCCGGGTCCACCGAGGCGGTGTCCCACGAGTAGGCGACGTGCGTATCGGCGGGCAGGGCGGCTATGTTCACGGCCCGCACGAGGGGATCCTTCGCGAATCCGGCGAAAAGCTCCCAGGAATAGCCGGCCTGGTCCACCTCGGCCTCGAGCGGCACGGCGTCGCCCCTGGCGTATTCGGTCGCCGCGTCGGGCTCCACTATGGTGATGACGGGCGGCGTTCCCGCAGTGACCTCCACCGCGCCGGGAGCGTAGAAGGCGAGCGTTCCGCTCTCCAGCGCCACCGCCACGCCCACGTGGTAGGTCCCGGCGGGCACGCCCGTGGTGTCCCACAGCTTCAGCACCTCGAAGCCGGTGTCTCCGCCGCCGGTCACGTCGGTCCGGCCGTTGTCGTAGTCCTCGTCGGTATCGTAGAAGACGGTCCACGCGGCGGTGGAGGGCACGTTGCTGAGGGTCCCCCACACGAGCACGTACTGGCCCGCCGCCGCGGTCTGGTTCTCGGCGAGCGAGCGGAACCGGAAACCGGGCTCGCCGTCGTTCCCGCCTCCTCCGCCGCAGGCGAGGGCGAAGACGAACAACACGGCCGTGCACACCATAGCGGCGAAACGTCTCCTCATCGTCGTTCCTCCTGTTCCGGTAATCATATCATACCGCGCGAACACCCGCGGGCAAGGGGGACCGGCTTTAGCGATCGTTGCACGGCATTTATACACTTACAAGGTCTGTCTCTACGGATAGGGCCGAAATACGGTGGAAACTCTACCTCTTCTTTTTTCGCTTGCCCGACTTTCCGTAAAGAAGGTCCCTCTCGTCCCCGAACTTCCCCCCGTGCCTGAGAAACTCCCTGCGCTTTCTACCTTCGAGCGGATACGTCTTCTTCTCCCTATCCTGCCTCAGTATTTCCTCCTCGATCACCTTCGCGGCGACATCCGGGATGTGAGTAAGCGATCGAAGACGACGCCCTTTCCACCCGTTTTCCAAGAGGATGGGAAAACGCTCCTCCAAATCCTTGTCCGAAGCAGGAATCGCCTTCTCGATGTCGTCGAACCAGGCAAGCGCCCGTATCCTGAACCTTATGGGGTACGGGTCCTTCCCTTCGTCCACGTATAGCGGCGAATCGTCCCGAAACGGTCCCTCCAACACCTCGAACAACCCGGCGATGCGGGACACTTTGGTGACGTAGCAGATGAGCCGATCTCCCGGCTGTACTTTCTGGGCGTATCCCTCATGTTCTTCTTCATGCCCCGACAAAGTCCGCAACGAATGGGAAAAGATGCGATGCGTTTTCGGGTCGAAGTGGGAGATATAGTACGCCATCCTTGCCTCCGTGTCGGGAAAGAAACATTGTACGGAGGCGAAGACGAAAATGCAAGAGCGTTTTCTACTTGCCGATACAGAAGGCGCTGAAGATACGGTCCAGCACCTCGTCGGGCAGGTCGCGCCGTTCGAGAAGCTCCAGCGCGGCCGCCGCCTCGCGCAGGTGGAAGGCCGTTATCTCGCCGGGCTCGCGGGCCTCCGCGCGGCGCAGCGCCTCCGAGAGCTCCGCGGCCGCACGCCCCCGAGCCTCCGCCTGGAGCGCCCCCAGCGGCGAGCCCCCCGCGCCCTCCAGCCTCTCCGCCACGCGCGCCCGAAGCTCGGCGAGCCCCGTCCCCTCCAGCGCGCACACCGCTTGCGGCCGACCCCACTTGCGCGCCGCCTCCTCCGCCGCTTCTTCGGGCGGCGGCCCCAGGTCCGCCTTCGAGAACACCGGAAGCACCCGCCCCGCCGAAAGCCCCTCCGCGCCCTCCCACGGCGGTACGTCCGGCGCTACGAGCAGAAGCACTACGTCCGCCCCCCGCGCCAGCTCCGCCGCCCGCTCCGCCGCTTCGCCTCCCTCTTCCTCCAACCCCGCCGTGTCCCATATCTCCGCCGCCGTCCCGCCGAAATTCACCTCGGCCCGCAGCGCGTCCGTCGTCGTGCCCGGCAGGGGAGTCACCAGCGCCGACGCCCCCGCAAGCGCGTTGAAGAGGGTGCTCTTGCCCGCGTTCGGCGGCCCCGCCAGCACAATCCGCGGGAGCCGCGCCCCCGCCCGGTGCGAACCGGCCGCATCGACCGCTTCCGCCGCCAGCCGCCGAAGCTCCCCCTCCAGCTCCTCCGGCGGCAGGGGGGGGATCTCCTCCTCCGGAAAGTCCAGACCCGCCTCCAGCCTGAAGAGCACGTCCAGCACCTTCTCCCTCAGCGCCGCGGTCCGTTCCGACGCCGGCGACACCAACGCCTAGAGCGCCTCCCGCCGCGCCGCCTCGCCCTCCGCCGCCGCAAGCCTCGCCACCGCCTCCGCCTGCGATATGTCCAGCTTTCCGTTCAGGAACGCCCGCCTCGTGAACTCCCCCGGCCCCGCCGCGCGGCATCCGGCCGAAAGCAGAGCGGACAACACCTCGCCCGCCAGCTCCGGCGAGCCCGGCATGTGTATCTCCACCACTTCCTCGCCGGTGAACGAGCGCGGGGCCTCGAAGAACAGCAGCCGCGCCGGGAGCGAGCCCAGCCGCGGAGCCAGCGCTACGGGCGTATAGGAAAGATGAGGGGGGCGCGGAGGGGGAGGGGAGCACAGCGACCGCACGCTCTCGAACGCGCGCGGGCCGCTCACGCGCACCGCCGCGCGCAACCCCCGGCCCGCGGGGGTGCACACAGCCGCTATGGTGTCGTCCCGTGAGGGGGAGTTCATGCCGTCGTCAGGGCTTGCGCATCCTCTTCTTGGCGGTCTGCTTCAGCTCCCGCAGTATCTGGTCGAGCGTTATGCGCGAGAAGTTCAACTCGCCCGACTCCTCCTTCCTGCGGAGCCCCGCCTTTATCCTCAGCGTCTCCACTATGTACACGAGGTTGCGCACGAACCAGTACAGCACCAGCCCGGAGGGAAGGTTGTAGAACAGGAAGAAGAACACGAACGGCAGGAACTTCATTATCCGGTGCGTGGCCTGCTGGTTCGGATCGGTCGGCTTCGGCGTGGTGCTCTGCTGGATGAACCACACCGCCGTCATGAGGAACGGAAGTATGTTTATGGTGTTGCCCAGCAGCGGAAGCGCCGTCCCCAGCGGAAGGCGCTCCGGCCCGGACAGGTCGTGTATCCACAAAAACGACGCCTGCCTCAGCTCTATGCACGAGTAGAAGGCCGAGTACAGCGCGAAGAAGATGGGCAACTGCACCAGCATGGGAAGGCACCCGCCCAGAGGGTTCACCCCCGTGTGCTGGTATATCGCCATGGTCACCTCGCCCAGCTTCTTCTGGTCCTTCTTGAACCGCTTCTGCGCCTCCTTGATGAGCGGCTGGAGCTTCTGCATCTTGAACATGGACTCGTACTGCTTCTTCGTCAGCGGGTGCAGCGCGAGCTGGATGAGGATGGTCAGTATGATTATCGCGAGCCCGTAGTTGCCCACCACGAAGTTTATCGCCTCCAGCAGGTACAGTATGAGGCGGGCAACCATGCCGAAGAACCCCAGCTTCACCACCCGCACGTACTCCCGCCCCTCGTAGCGGGACAGTATCTTGCCGTACTTCGGCGCGGGCAGCGAGAAGAACTTGTGCGCCACGTTCCCGCCGGGCTCGAGGTCTATCGGCTTCATCACCACGCCCGCCTCTATGTTCTTCATGGCGGCGTTGTAGGTGGGAAGCCTCCGGGCGAGCGCGGGCTGAGGGGCGAACGTCCGCGCGAAGGCCGCTATCACCGGCACGTTCCGGTCGGGGTCGAGGAAGAGCCCGAAGAAGTGGCTCGTAACCGCTATCCAGTCTATCTCCCCGTCCTCCACCGGCCGGAATATCTGGAACGAGCCGTCCTCCGGCAGTTTCCGCGCCGGGTAGTCGTCTATGGCGTGGAGCCTGCTTCCCTTCGCCAGTGTGGCCGTGTTGAAGGCCAACGTCCCCCTCAAGTTCTCTATCCCCTCCGGCACCACCCCGGCCGGGGCGAGCAGGGCGTAGGACAGCCTCACCGGCTGGGAGCCCGCGTTGGTGAAGCGCACCTCCAGGCGCACGTCGTAGGAATCGGGCGACAGCGTGTACCTCTTCTCTATGAGAAGGTCCCCCCTCCGGCCGATGAACGCCACCGAGAGCGGCCCTTCCCGCTTCACCTCGTACACCGTGTCGTCGTCCGCGAGCGAAGACAGGTCCTCCGGGTCGGACGACTTGTTGAACATCAGCCGGTAGCTCGTGTGCCCCTCGCGCAGCACCGCCAAGAGCGGCATGGGCTCCTTCTTGGGGGCGTCGGGGGCGTAGTAGGGGCGATACCCCTTCTTGCGCAGCTCCGGCGGCGGGATGCGGAAGACGCACGAGGTAACCGCCGCGCCCTCCGACGTGAACCCCATCTCGATGAGCGGCGAGGACACCTTCAGCCTCTTGGGCTCGGGCCTCGGAGTGGCGGACGGCGCGGGCGTGGGGACGGGCGTCGGCGCGGGAGAGGCGCTCGGCCGGGCGGACGGCGCGGGCGTCGGGCTCGCCGCCGTGATGGACGAGTCCTCCGACTTCGACGGCGACGGCGCGGCCGTGTGCGACGGGCGCGGCTGGAGCTTCGGAACTATCTTCGGCACCAGCACCGTGTAGTACAAGAACACCACGATCATCACGGCCAGTATGTACAGGAAGTTGCGGGAACGTTCCATGCTGTCCTTTCCTCAGGGTACGGGATCGTCTCCGCCGGGGTTGAACGGGTGACACCGCAGCACGCGGCGCACGGCCAGCGCCCACCCGACGAGGGGCCCGTGGCGCAATATCGCCCGCTCGGCGTAAACCGAGCAGGTAGGGTTGAATCGGCAGCTTCCACCCGTCAGCGGCGAGAGAAGCGTGCGGTACAGAAACACCGGAAACAGCGCGGCGAGCGTCGCCGCCCGGTAGAGCAGGCGGAGGACGGCCCTCACGGCCTGCGCCTCCCTTCCCCCGTGAGATAACGGCGGAAGAGCGCCTCCAGCTCGGCCTTCACCTCGTCCATCTTCAGCTCCGGCGGAAAGTCGCGCGGCAGCAGCACCACGTCCAGCGGGCGGGGCAGGGC
>QNBY01000099.1 GCA_003644275.1 Planctomycetota bacterium | reverse complement strand
CGCCTGAAATCGTCGTAGAGCCTGTCGCGTTCCCGGGCGGGCGTGCGCCCCGTTATGAGAGGGGCGCGGAGCCTCTTTCTCACCTCCTCGAGCTGACGCAGGTACTGCCCGATGATGAGCACGTTGTCGCCCGAGTGGCGTTCGACGAGCCTCTCCAGCACGTCCAGCTTCGCGGGGTTCTCCGCGGCGATCCGATATCTCGACCGCGGCCCCGCCACCGCGTATTCTACCCGTTTTTCAGGCGTCAAGTCCAAGCGTATCTCGACGCACAGGGCCTTGGCTATCCATCCCTGACGTTCGAGTTCCTTCCAGGGCACGTCGTAGCGCTTGGGGCCGATGAGCGAGAAGACGTCCCGCTCGCGGCCGTCCTCCCTCACGAGGGTGGCGGTCAGGCCGAGGCGCCGCCTGCTCTGTATCTCGGCGGTTATCCTGAAGACGGGCGCGGGCAGCAGGTGCACCTCGTCGTAAACGATGAGGCCCCAGTTGCGGCTGTCGAATATCCTGAAATGCGGGAATATCCCCTTTTTCCGGGGGCGGTGTGAGACCATCTGGTAGGTGGTGATGGTGACGGGGCGTATTTCCTTCAGCACGCCGGTGTACTCGCCCACGTCCTCGCGGGAGAGGGTGGTCTTCTCGATGAGCTCGCGGATCCACTGCCGCACGGCGGTCACGGAGGTGGTGAGGATGAGGGTGTTGCACTCGAGGGCCGCCATGACGCCCATTCCGACGATGGTCTTGCCCGCGCCGCACGGGAGCACCACCACTCCGCCGCCGCCGCCCGCGAGGTAGTTGTCGCGGGCCTCTATCTGGTAGGCCCGCAGCACGAAGGGGGTCCCGTCCTCCAGGGTGGAGCGCAGGGAGATGTCGAGCGGGTCGCCCTTCTCGTAGCCCGCCCTGTCCTCCACCGGCCAGCCCAGCCTTATCAGGGCCTGCTTCAGGTGCCCGCGGAAACCCGCCGCGACGGCATAGCGGCCGCCGCCCAGCCTGTCGCCGAGGAAGGGGGCCACCTTGGGGTGGTTGGCGAGTTCCTCGACCAGGAGGGGATCCGAGCCCACGAGCTCCAGACCGGCCGGGCCGTCCTCGAGGACCAGCGCGCCGTATCTGGCGCAGAATTCCTCTATCTCCCTCTCGATGTTCTCCGGGACCTCGTAGCGGGAGAGGCGGCGGAGCGTCTCGACTATCTCCGGGCCGGTGTGGCCGAGCGCCGCGGCGTTCCAGAGCGATATGGCGGTTATGCGGTAGGTGTGGATGTGTTCCGGGCTCTTGACGAGCTCCGCGAAGACGGAGAGGGTGTCCCTGGCCTCGGGGTAGAGGGGGTTGTTCACCTCGAGCAGGATGGTGCGGTCGCTCTGGACGATTACGGGTTTCTCCATGGCGTCCTCTTCCCGCTCAAGGCCGGGCGGCGGCGCGGCCGCTCAGGAGCCCGCGGAGGAAGGCCAGTTCCTCCCGCAGGTGCCTGGGCTTGGTCTCGAACACCACGCGCGGCCGTCTCTCGAGGATGACGGGCGCGAGTGGGCGGAAGTCCAGCGCTCCACGGCCGGGAGGGAGGTGGAGGTCCTCGCGGCCGTCGTTGTCGTGGAGGTGGAGCACGGCGAGGTCGTCTCCCATGAAATCGGCCCACTCGGAGACGGACAGCTCCGAATAGACGGAACAATGGCCGGTGTCGAGGCAGTAGCGGAACCTACGGCCCACGGCCTCCCCGATGCGCTCGAAGAGGGCGGGGGTGCGCTCCCAGGTGTTCTCCAGGGCGAGTGGGATCCCAATCTCCTCGGCCTCGGCGAGAAGGCGTTCGAAGGGGGGCAGGAAGGCTTCGAGCCACTTCCCCGCCGCCTTGCGGGAGACGAGCGGGACGAACCCGGTGTGCATGACCGCCGAGACGGCGCCGAGTTCCGCCGCGGCCCGAAGGCCCGCCGAGAGCAGGCTCATGCTGAGCTCGCGCACGGAGCGGGAGCGGCTCCCGAGGTTCAGCCCGTGGAAGGGCAGGTGGACGGAGGGGGCGGCGCCGACGGCCTCGTACTCGCGCCTCAGCTCGCGCCAGAAGCCCGGCGCGGCGCCCGTCAAGGCGTCGTCGTCGTCCATGATTATGTCGGGATCGACTCTCGCGTGCAGCAGCGTGGGTTCGAACACCCGCGCGTGCGCGATGTCAATCTGGATGGCCGGCCGTAAGGGCAACCCCTCTGCGCTCGCATACATACGAGGATGGAATATACGCGGTTTGCCCGGCCGGACAAGGTTTTGGGGGTTCTCAGAAGCTGCCGGGGAAGTCGCCCGAGGTGGGGGACACCTCGCGGGAGGAAGGCGGGGCGAGATGGTTGTCCGGGAGGACGGGTCCGCCGCCCTCGCGGAAGAGATGGAGCGCCACGCCCGCGCCGGAGAAATCGGGATGGACGCGGTCGAAGTCTCCGGCGAGGAGGAGGCGGGCCGCCTCGCGGCCGGAGAAGACCTCGGGCAGGGAGAGCCCGGCGACGAACGTCTCCACGGCGGAGCGCGGGTGGTGGAAGACGGTGGAGAGCACCGCCCGGCCGCGCAGGAAGCGCAGGACGTTCACCGCGTTCACGAGCGAGCGCCATTCCTCGGCGTAGGAAGCGGGGAGCGCGGCGGCCTCGTTGTACAACTGCGCCAGCCGCCATTCCGCGGCCCCGGGCCGCCTGTTGAGCAGGTAGAGGTCGTCCGCGTGAAGGGCGGCGCGTATCTCGTCCAGCACGTAGCGGGGGTTTATCCCCTTGCGGCCCATGACGGAATCGAAGCCGTCGAAGAAGTTCTCGATCCTGCCGAAACGTATGCGCACCCTGGCGGGAAGCGTGCCCTTGCGAACGAAGAACGAGGTCCACAGCGGCATGACGGTGAAGTTGGCGAAGGCTCCCACGCCTTCCCGGCCGTCGAGCAGGGAGGCCTCTATGCCCGAGGCCGCCTCTCCCAGTATGTCACCGCCGGAGACGAGAGCGGGGTGATACCTGGCGTCCCTGGCGATCCAGGACGCCGCGGCCACGGCGAACGCCGCGGCGACGCCTCGCGGCAGGACGCCCATTCGCGCGGCGATCTCGGAGCTCTCCGCACCGTCCGCTACGGCGCGCCAGGCGAGCCTTATCTCCCGCGCCTTCCACGAGTTGTCCGGGCTCATCACCACGGCGAACGGACGCCACACGCCGTCAGCCCAGGAGAGGTCCGCCTCGCTGCCCTCGGCCCACTTCGTCACGGATTCGTCCATCAGGCGCCTGGAATCGGAGAGCGTCTCGCGGTAGAAGCGGACGGACGCCTCGTCCGCCACGCCCCTGCAGTCGTCGAACGCCTGTTCGAGTATGGCGAGCCGCTCGCCGGGGGAAGTCTCGGCCTTGGCTTGCTGGAGAGCCCGTTGGAGGCGTTTCCTGCAGCTGCGGAGCCATACCGCGTCGAGATCGGGCATCCGGCCGGATTCGCGCAGCCCGCGCAGCGAGCCCGCGTTGTCGGCGAGGAAGCGCACGAGGTCGCGCTGGGCGGCCATGAGATCGAGGGGCGGAAGGGAGTCGTCCGCGGCTTTCGTGAGAAGGGCTTGAAGCTCATGCGGGTCGCCGGTGGGCGGCCTGTCTCGGGACGCCAGGAACAACACCGCGATGAGCGCCGCCGCCAGCACCGCCGCCACCGCCGCCCAGACGGGAATCCGGAACGGGGAGCGCCGCCGCGGGGCGAAGCGGAACTCCCTCAGGGCCGCAGGGCAGGGGGGCGTGGGCTGAAGCCTCACCGCTTCCCGAAGGAGAGCGTCGAGGCGCCTCGCCTCTTCCAGCTCGCGCCGCGAGGCGGGGTCGGGCAGCGCCGCGGCCGACTCCTCGCCTTCCAGCACCCTTTCTATGAGTTCTTCCCGCTCGTCTCGGTTCATCGGGGCTCCGCCTTCTATACGCTCTCCTCCCTCGCGCCGTTTCATTTTCCCCCCTCTCGATGCGACCGGAGCATGGAAGCGAGCAGCTTCCGCGCCCGGAACAGCCTCACCCGGACGGTGGAGGACGGTATGCCGAGGACTTCCGCTATCTCGTCCGGCGTCAGCCCGGAGCGGTAGCGCAGCTCAACGAGGGTCCTGGCGGAGAGGGGGAGCTTGTCCACGGCGTCCCACACTTCCTCGAGCGAGTGGGTCCTCTCGATCGCCATCACGTCCTCGTCCGCGGGGGGGAAGGACTTCTCGGCCCAGGAGAAGTCCATGACGTTGAACGAATGGCGGCGTTTCCTCATGCCGTCCATGCAAATGTTGTAGGCGATGCGGTGCAGGAAGGCGGGGAGGCTGCGGCTCGCGTCTATCTTCTTCCGGATGGATAGAAGCTTCAAGAAGGTTTCCTGCACGGCGTCGGCCGCTTCCTCGGCGTTGCCGGTGACGCGGACGCAGAAGGCGAAGAGGCTGTCGCGGAAACGGCGGACTATCTCGTTCCCGGCCTCGTTGTCGCCGTCGCGGAAGAGGGCGGCCAGCTCGCCTACGTCCATGCTCGCGTAGTTCACGGGCCGGTCCTCCTCAGTTCGGGATAGTCCTCGTACTCCACCCATTCGAGGGTGAGGCCCTTCGCGGGGGCGACGCCGCACGAGGAATCGCGCCGGCCGGTCTCCAGCACGCGGGCGACGGCCGCGGCGTCCGTGCGCCCCCGGCCCGCCTCCACCAGCGACCAGGAAAGGGCCCTGACGAGGTTGTAGAGGAAGCCGGAAGCCCGGAAGCGGAAGCGCACGAGACGCCCCTCGCGCTCCACCGCCACCAGCTCCATGTTCCTGCGGCAGTTTTCCCTCGCGGCGGCCTCGGTGGTGAAGGGGCGGAAGTCGTGCTCGCCCTGCATGACGGCCGCGGCCTCCCTCATCGCGGCGTCGTCCAGCTCCCAGGGAACGTGGCGGCAGAAGTTCCTCAGCAAGGCGGGGCGCGGCCCTCCGGCGAGCACGAGGTAGGTATATTCCTTGCGCACGGCGTGGTAGCGGGCGTGGAAATCGCCGGAGACGCGGATGACCCTCTGGACGGCTATGTCGTCGGGCAGGCGGGCGTTCAGCGCGCCGAGCACCTCCTCGGGCGGATGAGGGCGCGGCGGGTCGAAGTGGAACACCTGGCCGCGGGCGTGGACTCCGGCGTCCGTGCGGCCGGAGCCCGTCACCCTGACCGGCGAGCCGTATAGCGCCTCCAGCGCTTCCTCCAGCTTCTGCTGGACGGAGACGCCGTTCGGCTGCAGCTGCCAGCCGCAGTAGCGGGTGCCCTCGTATTCCACGACGCCTGCGTATCTCACCTCTCGCCTCAGTAGTTGGTGTCCCTGTCGAAACCTATTTCGGGCGGCTCCTCGGCGAGCGCCTCGGCGGCGGCCCGGTTGAGCTCGTCGGCGT
>QNBY01000098.1 GCA_003644275.1 Planctomycetota bacterium | reverse complement strand
TATCATCTCGATGTCGTAGGAGGCGCGGGAGATGAGGTCGCCGATGCGGGCGTCGTCGTAGAAGGAGGGGGAGAGCTTCAGGAGGTGGTTGAAGAAGGTCTCGCGGAGGTCGTACTCGATGTAGCGGGAAGTGTCGAAGGCGATGCGCCGCCAGAGGTAGCGGAACAGGGCGAGCAGGACGCCCGCGGCGATGAACAGCACGGTGAGGTGGAAGAGGGCGCGGCGGGCCTCGGCGGTCACGTCCTTCGAGGCGGAGAAGAAGCGCTTCACCACGCCGACGCCCTCGCCGAACAGCCAGGGCGGGGCCAGGGCTATGACGTCGGTCAGCGCCACGGAGAGGCACGCCAGGAGTATCCACCATTTGTACTTGAGGAAGTAGTCCTTGAAGAGCGCGATGCCTTTGATCTCTACCTCCGGCTGCGAAGGGGCGTCATCCGAGCAGCGTCTCCACGGGCAGGAAGGCCATCTTGAGCAAGAGGTTCATGGCTCCGTTCATGATCGCCGAGAAGAGCGGGGTGTTGACGAATATGAGGAGCAGGAACACGCCGAAGAAGCCTATCCTGGCGTAAGCTGCGCGCAGGTCGGGGGGCAGGAGGTACTTGAACACGTGCGAGCCGTCGAGGGGGGGAATGGGTATCAGGTTGAAGACGAAGAGCAGCATGTTCAGGAACATGGCCTGCACCGGGACGCGGAAGGCGAGGGAGGCGATTATCTCCTCGTGCGCCATCCCGCCGCGGTAGTCGAGGTAATAGACGGCGTTGGCGATGAGGGCGAAGAAGACCACCAGCGCGAGGTTCACCGCCACACCGGCGAGGGACACCACGATGTCGTCCCTGACGGGACGCCTGTAGTTGCGGGGGTTGACCGGCACCGGTTTCGCTCCCCCGAAGATGAAGCCGGCGGTGAAGTAGAGCACGAGGGGGAGTATCACGGTGAGGAAGGGGTCTATGTGCCGCAGGGGATTGAGGGAGAGCCTGCCGAGCATGTAGGCGGTGGGGTCGCCCGCGCGTAAGGCGGCGTAGCCGTGCGCCACCTCGTGGAGGACGACGGAGTAGAGGAAGAGCCCTATGACGCAGACGTTGAAAATTATGGATTCCATTCCGGCAAACGCCTTTCCCCGTGAATGAGAGGGACGAAAAAAGGGAGAATCAGACGCCGCCCGCGGAGGCCAGCTCGTCCTCGCTGATGGGGCGCACCAGCTCGAAGGAGATGGCCCAGACCTTCGCTGAGGGGTCGTAGCCGCCGTGTATTTCCTTCCAGACTTCGACGAACTCGTCGAGGGAGGAATAGCCCTCGGCCGCGGCGTCCTCCTCGGTCATGGAGCCGAGCTCGTGTTCCCGGACGCCCGTGACCTTCAGCAGGGCGAAGGGGCGGTCTATTCCGTCCTCCTCCCGGACGGCGGTTATCTCTTCCCCCACCTTCCAGGGGCTGGGGACGTCTATTCTGGTGACCTTTTTCACGCCCTCGAGTATCTTCTTCACCTGCCGTTCCGCGAACCGGATCATGCGCCCTCCTTCCCGGCATTCTCCCGCCTTCAGGATTCTACCCTTTTCGACGACGCGCTACAACAAACGTTCGTTCTGCCTTGACAGCCCGACTGCAACCGCCCATAATTCAGACAACCGCGCAAGGATACGGAAATGACGGCAAGAAAAGTCGATCCCGAGTTCTCGCTCCGTCTCATCGAGTCGACATTCCTGCTGGAGACGGGGATAAACATATCGCTGATGTTCTGCCTGGAGACCTTGATGGTGGACACGTCGCTTCTCGCCGAGAACTACCGGCGGAAGGCGATAAGCAATCTCCAGGAGATGCTGTCCACGAACGAGCTCGTGAGCAAGACGGCGGAAAGGATAAACGAGTTCTACACCGCCACCTTCGGCGACAGCCCCTCCCACCTGGACAGCATACTCTCCATACTGGACGGTCCCATCTCGTTCGAGGCGAGTTTCTACTTCGCGGTGCTGGATCCGGACCTGCGCACGGAGATACGCTTCAAGTGCCTGGAGACCGCGCCGCGCTACCGGGGCAACCTCACGGACGCCCAGGCGCGCAACCTGCTCGAGATAGTTTTCAGGACGTGCGACGAGCTGCTGTACAAGGACCGCAGGTTCTCCGTGCTGCTCACGCCGGAGAAGCGGGAGGAGCTCGAAAGGGACTTCAAGGAATACCTGAAGCGCTACAAGGACTCCACGCAGGACGAGATACAGAGCCGCAAGGTGAAGGTGAAGATCGCCTACGAGGGCGACAAGGGTCCCGCCATGCCCGTAGGGCTGGAGGAGGAGCCCATCACCGACTGGCGGAGTTTCTGCCGCCGCAACTACCTGTCCGACAGGTTCTCGATATTTCCGGAGCTGCTCGAACACGACGTAACCTCTCTGACGGCGCAGGAATCCCTGTTCCTTCCCCGGCGTGCGGTCATCTCGCGGCCGCTCGAGGACAAGAGGGTGAAGGTGGTGGACGGGATACGCTATTGCCGCGAGAGACTCGCCAGGAAGTCGCCCAAGCTTCTGAACCTGCACGGCCCGCGCGGGAACGGGCTCTCCGCCTTCGCGAGGATGCTCACCGTGTCGCTCGCCTCCGCCTACTCGCGCCGCCGTTCCGGCCTGGTGCCGCTCTACATAGACCTGCACGGGCGCACCTCGTCGGACCTCGCCAACCTGTCCGACCTGATAGACAGCGAGATACTCCGCAGGAACGAGGAGCTCACGGGGAGCTGGCAGACGAGCCCCACCGTGCTCATCTTCGACAATTTCGACCGCGTGGCCTTCGCGGACGAGCAGGAGAGGGACCGGTATCTGTCCTCGTTCCTCCACCTGGCGGTGGTGCTGCGCGGGGGCGGGGTGGTGGTGGTGACCGACGATCCGGTGGAGACGCGCAAGATAGGCGTCGAGGTGGAGCTCGTCACGCTGTACCCGTTCGACGAGGTGAACATCCGGGACTGGATAAAGAGCTGGTCCGAGGCGCTGGGCCGGACTCCGCTGCCGGTGGAGCGGCTGTCGGCGGAGGTGTTGGAGGCCTTCAACCTGCCGTTGAACCTGTGGTGCGCGCTGAACTTCGCCTACGAGGACCTTCGCCGGATGCCCTCCATGGGGCTCACGGAGTTCGCGGAGCACCTCGTCAGAAGGATGGCGAAGTACACGGCCGAGACCATACTGGTGATGGAGCACCGGGCGGTGGACCCGGCGGGGATTACGGCCTTCTGCAAGGAGCTGGCGTGGCACAACTACCTGACGGGCCGGGCGATAGGAGACGCCGACACGTTGCGGCAGATGCTGAAGGCGGCGCGGCTGGACATATCGCCCCACGCCTTCCTGAAGGCGCCGTTTTCCCGGCTGGTGGACGTGAGGGGCAACCGTTTCTCGCCCGTGTGGCTCGAGGTGCCCAACGAGTTGCTGGTGTCGTGGCTGGTTGCCCGGCGGTTCCTGGAGAACGTGAAGGCGCGGAACTTCCTGAACCTGCTCGGCAGGCCCCTCAACGAGCAGACGTTCGACATGATAGTGGACATGCTCGAGGGGCTGGAGGAGCTGGAGGGGGAGCCCCGCGTCGAGGTGCTGCGCAAGATAAGGGACACCCTGCGGCACTGGTTCCGCTACAACGCCATAGCGGTGCTTCCGAAACGGCTGTCGAAGCAGGGGGTCGCGTTCTCCGACCTGGACGTGTTTCCCGATTTCAAGCTGGTGTGCCTGCTTCTGTGGTCGGAAGTGACGCGGATGCTGGGAGACGACAGGCCGCTTCCCCTCCCGCCGCGTTCGCTGTCCCAACTGATAAAGGCGCTGCAGGTGAACCCGTCGCCCGACCGCCTCGACTTCAGGCGCTACCTGGCGGGCCTGACGCTGAAGGGAGTCGAGTTCAGCGACATAGACCTCGAGGGGGCGGATTTCTCCCGCTGCAACCTCGCCGACGCGAAGTTCCTGCGCTGCAACCTCCGCAACGTCTCGTTCAGGGGGGCGGACATGGTGGGAGGGACGTTCGAGAACTGCTCGCTGAAGGACTCCGATTTCTCCGAGAGCGACCTCAGCGGGTGCACCATCCGCTATTGCGACCTGTCGGGCGCTGCTTTCAGGGACAGCCGGATAGACGCCTCCCGCCTGCACTACGCCTCCTTCCGCGGGAGCGGCATGGTGGGCACCACGATGAGCAAGTCCAGTTGCAGCATGGTGGACTTCACCTCGGCCAACATGACCGGAGCCAGGATGAGCGACTCCACCTTCGAGAGGGTGGACTTCTCGAGGGCCAAGATGGTGGGTGCGGTGCTGGATTCCTCTTTGTTCGACGCCTCCGTGTTCAAGGAGACGAACATGACGGTTGCCTCCGCGCTCAAATGCAACTTCCGGGGATCGATAATGGATTCCACCGGCATGGCGGGCGTGAACGCGCAGAACAGCCGTTTCGAGGGCGTGGCGACCGACTCGTTGGACCTGGAGGAGGCATTGCTGCACAAGGCCGCGTTCGCGGACGTGAGGCTCCGCAGGGCGCGGCTGCGCAAGGCCGACCTCACGGGGGCGAGGCTCCCCCGCGCCGACCTGCGGGAGGCGGACCTCACCTCGGCCAATCTCACGATGGCGGACCTGAACGGCGCGATGCTGGACGGGGCGGTGGGGCTCGGGACGCTGGAGAAGGTGGAAGGCGCGAACATAACCGGCTGCAGCGGCATATCGCCCCTCGAAAAGAGCAGGCTGAAGAGGCTCGGGGCCATCGACACGCCGGATACGGGAGTGTTCAGGAAATGAGCGGAAACAGGGAGAGACTGCTCGCGGTCGCCCGCGGGGACGAGAAGGCGGATCTCGTCCTGAAGCGGGCCAACGTGCTCGACGTATTCACCGGCCGCGTGGAGAAGGCGGACATAGCCTTCTGCGACGGCCTGATAGCGGGGCTCGGAGAGTACCGCGGCCGGAGGGAGGAGGACGCCTCGCGCGGGATCGCGGCGCCCGCCTTCATAGAGGCGCACATACACGTGGAGTCCTCCATGCTCGCGCCGCGTGAGTTCGCCAGGGCCGTTACGCCCCACGGCACCGGCACGGCGGTGTGCGATCCCCACGAGATAGCGAACGTGCTCGGGGCGGCGGGGATAAGATGGATGCTGGAGGCGGCGGAGGGGCTGCCCGTCGAGCTCCTGTTCATGTTCCCCTCGTGCGTGCCCGCGAGCGACTTCGAGACATCCGGCGCGAGGCTCGAGGCGGAGGACGCCCGCCCGTTCCTGGCCGAGAAGCGCATACTGGGGCTCGCCGAGGTGATGAACTTCCCGGGGGCCGCCCTGGGGTTCCGGCCGCTCATGGACAAGATGGAGCTGTTCGAAGGCCGGCCGGTGGACGGCCACGCGCCGGGGCTGTCGGGGCCGATGC
>QNBY01000097.1 GCA_003644275.1 Planctomycetota bacterium | reverse complement strand
GGCGGCGGCTATCTCGAGGCACATCCGGGCGCTCTCGATGACGCAGGGGCCCGCGAACAGCGTGAGCCTGTCGGCTCCCACGACGAAAGAGGCGATATCAACGGGCAAGGGTTCACTCCTTCCTTTTCGGCACGATGCAGCTTCTCCATGCGGCCTTCACCTCGAGGACGACGGGGAGCGTCCCGCGGCACTCGCCGTCCGCCTGCACGGGCACGAGGTGGGCGGAGGCGGCCTCGAGTTTCCTGAACCGCGCCACGACGGCGCAGTCGAGGCGGTCGAGTTTTCCGGTGAGGGCCGCGAGGGCGAAACGGAGGTGGTCGCCGAGCGAGGGCGAGGTGAGGGCGGCGAGGTCGAAAACGCCGTCGGAGGGATCCGCCTGAGGCATCACCACGATGTCCCCGGCGTAGCGGCTGGTGTTGAGGGCGAGGAACTGGTAGCAGGGACGGGGGAGGGGTTCGCCGTCGAGGACGAGCTCGATGGGGCGGGGCCGGAAGCCCGACGCCGCCCTCAACGCGGGGGAGAGGTAGGAAAGCTTGGAACGGAGGCTTCCCTTGCGGCGCAGGGCGAGGAGGCGCACCACCTCGGCGTCTATGCCCGCGCTGAGCGAGAAGAGCACCGGGCGGTCGGAGGCGAAGCCCACGTCCCAGCGGCGCACGTCGTGGTCGGCGAGAAGGCGGGCGGCCTCCACGGGATCGAGGGGTAGGCCGAGCTCGAGCGCCACGACGTTGGCGGTGCCCACGGGAAGCACGAGGAGCGGCACGTCGCGGGGAAGCACGGAGCAGACGGCGTTCACGGTGCCGTCGCCTCCCAGCACGCCCACGGCGTCGGCCCTCACCGAGGCGGCCGTCTCGACGAGGGCTTCGAGGGAATCGGGGAGGTCCACCTCGACCTCCCAGCCCGCCTCGCGCGCGGCCGCCGCCACCTTGGGCGCGACGCGCATCGCCCTGCCGGAGCCCGCGAACGGATTGCCCACTATGTGCAGTACAGGCATGGGGTGGATTATAACGCGACGGGAGGGAGTTCTCAAGGAAAACGGGCGCCTTGCGGCGCCCGTCCTCCGAGGGGAAGGGGAGAGAATCCATGCCGGCGATCAGCGCTGCATGAGGTGCTTGATGTGGCCGAGGGCGACGAGCATGTGGGCGGTGGGGATGATGGGGTCGCCTTCCCACCAGCGGGCCTCGTCCTCGTTCACCCAGAAGCCCTCGGGTTTCTGGAACCTGAGTATCGTGGCGAGCAGGTCCTTCATGATGGGCTTGCCGTCGGGGAGTTCCTTCATGCCCGCGGTGTCTATGACCTTGGCGATGGTCTGGAGGTAGTAGTAGTGGCCCTGCCTGGGCTTGGGCATGCCGGGGTTGTGGTCGAAGGTGTAGTGCTTCTGCACCCACTCGAGGGCGGACTTCACCCGCGGGTCGTCCATGGTGGCGTAGCAATAGAGCATGCCGAGCAAGCCCGCGTAGGTCATGGAGCCGTAGGAGCGGAGGGTGCGGGTCCCGTCCGGATTCTTGACGACCTCGCCGCGGGTGTCGCCGGGCATGTAGAAGAAGCCGCCGTCGTTGGTGAGGAGCACGTCGAGGGGTATGTCGTTTGACTCGGAGCGGTTCTGGCAGCGGGAGATGAACTTGAGAGCGAGCTTGTACGCCTGGGAGTCCTTGGGCACCCCGGCGGCCCTGAGCGCCTCGAGCGCGTAAACGGTGGTGGAGAGGTTGGGCGGCTTCTGCTCGTCGTTGTAGGTGATGCCGCCGACGTACCACTTTTCCTTGGTGCGGGGCCCGCCGGGCTTGAACTGGATGCTGAGGAGGTATTCCTTGGCCTTCTCTATCTGGGGGGCGTACTTCTTCCTGTCTATGGCGGCGAGCGCGGTGACCGCTATGGCCGTGACGTAGGACTGCAGGGACTTGAGGTAGAACGAGCCGTCCTCGTGCTGATAGCCGAGGAGCATGTCCACGGCCTTCTGGAGCCAGGGATTGTCCTCGGGCCTCACGCCGCAGGCGACCAGGCCCTTTATGACGAGGCCGGTTATGCCGGGGTCGGAGGGGTGACCGTGGAGGCCCCAACCTCCGTCGGCGTTCTGCTCTTCCTTCAGCCATTCGACGGCCTTCTTCACGGCCGCGTCTATGTCCTCCGGCCCGTGGTTCTTGGGGGCGGGAGTGGCGGCCTTCGCGGGAGCGGCGACGCCCTTCGCGGGAGCGGGCGTATTCAGGGGGATCGGCCTGCCCTTGAAGACGTAGGCGAGGCCCAGGACGACGATGACGAGCACGATCAAGACGGCGGCGACTGTTCTGTTCATCCGTTACCTCCTTCGGTGTTCCGGAACCGCGCGCCGCCTGCGGCGGCGCACGTGTGTATTCCCTCGTATAGTCGCCGAAATAGACTTTTGTTCGCTTTCACTTTCAGTCGGAATCGCCGCCGAGGATCTCGTCGAGGTCTATCTTCCCGTCTTCCCTGATGCCGAAATCGCGGGGAGAGAAGGGCTCGGCGTCCCCGCCGGAGGCGAGCGGAGGCGGGTCCGCCAGGATGCCGCTTCCCAGATTAAAGCGTTTCACGAAGGCCTCGTTGGCGATGGCGCGCCCGCCGGCCTTCCGCACGCGGTGGCGCAGCAGGCGGTCGTCGGTGACCGCCGCGGCGCGCGTTCCTTCCTCGATCCTGGCGACTATCGCGTCGTCCGCGTTCCGCACGTAGCGGACCAGCAGGCCCTCGTCGTACTCGAACGCGCGGAGGTCGCCCCCGTCGAAGTACACCTCGACCGTGTCGTGCTCCCTTATGCGCAGGCGGTAGCGGAGGACGACGACGAGGTTTTCCCTGAACCTTTCAAATCCGAGCCGGTGCGCCAGGTCGCCGAAGAAAGAGAGGGCGAGGTTGTTGCCGTCCAGGAGGTACTTCATCCTTCCTCCCCAGCGGCGAGGAGCGCCGCCCCAATGAATCCCGCCTCGTTGCCCAGCGCCGCGCCCGCGAGCCTGAAGTTCCTCAGCGCGGGCATCACGCGGGGAATGGCGGAGGCGCGGACGGCCTCCAAGAGGGGCCCGCCCACAGCCGCCACGCCGCCCCCGATGAGGACGCAGTCGGGGTTCAGCAGATTCACCGCCGCCGCCACGGCGACGCCCAGCCAGGCTCCCGCTTGCCTGAAGACCGCGAGGGCCGTCTCGTCGCCCCGCCGCGCGAGGGAGATGACCTCCGCGAGGGGGGGAGGCTCGCCGAGCCCGGCTCTCGCGGCGTAGGACGCCCCGAGCGCCCGCGAGCCCACCAGCGCCTCGAGGCATCCCCTCTTGCCGCAGGGGCAGAAGGGGCCGTCGTCCTGGACGGTCAGGTGGCCTATCTCGGCCGCCGCGCCTTCGGCGCCGAGGAACAGCCGCCCCTCGTGGACTATGCCGCCGCCCACTCCCGTGCCGAGCGTGAGGAGGAGCACCGTCCGGCAGCCCCTGCCCGCGCCGAGATGCGCCTCGGCGAAGGCGGCGGCGTTGGCGTCGTTCTCCACCGCCACGGGGAGGCCGAAGAGGGCGGAGAGGCGCTCCCTCACGGGCCAGCCGCTCCAGGCGGGAAGGTTGGGAAGCTCGCCGAGCGCCGCGCGGTCGGCGGGGAGCGGGCCGGGAAGGGCGACGCCCAACCTGCGGGGCTCGACGCCCGCGGAGGCCGACGCCTCGCGCAGCCTGCGGCGGAGCTCTTCGAAGGTGTCCTCCGGCGTCGGGCTCGTGGGGAAAGAGCCCCGGAAGACCACCCTCCCGCCTTCGGCCAGGACGCCGTACTTGACGCTTCCCCCTCCGACGTCAGCCCCGGCGGCGGGCATGTCAGGCGCTCTCATCGTCGAGTTCCCTCCTGAGTTCCTGGCTGCGGTAGAGTTCGTAGTAGTATCCCCTGCGCGCTATGAGTTCGGCGTGCGTTCCCTTCTCCGCCACGCGGCCCTTCTCGAGGACGACGATGGAATCGGCGTCCTTCACGGTGGAGACGCGGTGGGAGATGATGATGCAGGTCCGGCCCTTCCTTATGCGGCGGAGGTTGGAGAGTATCTCTTCCTCGGTGCTCGTGTCCACGCTGGAGAGGGCGTCGTCGAGGATGAGGATGGGCGGGTCGGCGGCGAGGGCGCGGGCGATGGTGGCCCTCTGCTTCTGGCCGCCGGATATGTTCACGCCGCGCTCGCCCAGCTTGGTGGCGTAGCGGTCGGGGAACGCCTCTATCTCGGCGTGGATGCCCGCGTCGCGGGCCGCCTGCTCGACGCGCCTCCCGCCGTCCGCGGCCACGTCCACGCCGAAGGCTATGTTCTCCCCGATGGTGAGCGAGAACAGCAAGGGTTCCTGCGTGACGAAGCCGATGTGCTTCCTGAGGGTGTGCAGGGGGATGGCGTATATCTCGCGGCCGTCTATGAAGACGGTGTTGCGGGGCGGGTTGTAGAGGCGGGGTATGAGGCTGACGAGGGTGGTCTTTCCGCTGCCGGTGCGGCCCACTATCGCCACCGTCTCGCCGGCCTTTATGCGGAGGTTCACGCCTTGGAGGACGGGCTTTCCGTCGTAGGCGAAGGTGAGGTCCCTCATCTCTATGTCGCCCTTCAGGGAGGTGATGGAGGGATCGGCCTCGGGGCCGTCGGTTATCTCGGGTTCGGTGTCGAGAATCTCTTTGAGGCGCTCCATGGAGACGAGGCCGCGCTGGTAGAGGTTTATCCCCCAGCCGAGGTAGGCCATGGGCCACACTATCCAGAGGAGGTAGAAGTTGAACTTCACGAAGTCCTTGAGGGGCAGGGCGCCCGATATGACCTCGCGGCCGCCGAAGAGGAGGAAGACGAGCTGGGACATGATGGCGGCGGACATGACGGCGGCCATGAACATGCCGCGGCTCTTGGCGAAGCGGACGTTCACCTCCACGTTCTCGCGCGAGAGTTTCTCGAAGCCGTCGGCCACGGCGTCCTCGCGCCCGAATGCCTTCACGACGGCGGCGCCGCTGTAGTTTTCCTGGACGCGGGCGGAGAGCTTGGCCGCGAAGTCCTGGACCCGCCGGGAGTCGCGGGCGAGCCGCCTTATCATCTTGGTGGCCAGCAGGGCCATGAAGGGGAGGGGGATGAGGACGATGAGGGCGAGCTTGGCGTTGAGGTAGAAGAGCAGAGGCAGGGTTGTGAGCTCGATGGTGGCCACGTCCACGACGATGATGAGGCCGATGGAGAGGAACATGCGTATCATCTCGATGTCGTAGGAGGCGCGGGAGATGAGGTCGCCGATGCGGGCGTCGTCGTAGAACGAGGGGGAGAGCTTCAGGAGGTGGTTGAAGAAGGTCTCGCGCAGGTCGTACTCGATGTAGCGGGAGGTGTCGAAGGCGATGCGGCGCCAGAGGTAGCGGAACAGGGCGAGCAGGACGCCCGAAGCGATGAACAGCACGGTGATGTGGAACAGCGCGCGGCGTGCCTCG
>QNBY01000096.1 GCA_003644275.1 Planctomycetota bacterium | reverse complement strand
GGGCCGCGGGGGGTAGGGGCCGCCTGCGAGGCGGCCTCTCGGGAGCGCCCTCAGGGGATACGGGCCGCCGGCGGGGTGGCCTCTCGGGAGCGCCCTCGGGGGGTACGGGCCGTCTGCGGGGAGTTTTCGGAGCGGGAGCGGCCGGTTTCTTCGGTTCGGGCTTTTCACCCTCTCCGACGACGAGGACGGCGCCGCACTTCTTGCAGCGGATCTTGGAGCCGGGGGCGAACTTCTCTACGTTATACTTGGCTCCGCACTTGCATGTCTGTATCTTCGCCATTTCGAAATCCCCTACCTGTTGCCGGCGAGCTTGCGGGAGTTCTTCACGAGGAAGAACCGGGTGAAGCCGGAGCGAATGACCTTGAAGAAGACGGTGCTCAGGTTTTTGTCGCCGGTGAGTTTCACGTAGAGGTTCCTGAGCTCCTCCCTTGTGGCGGGGAGCCGGCCTTCGATTCCCACCACTATGTCCCCGACGCGGAGGTTGGCCTCATCGGCCCGGCCGCCGGAATCGATATAGGAGATGATGAAGCCCTTGCCGGTCTCGATGTGGCGCTTGTTCATCTCGCGTTTGGTGAGCGGCTTGAGGGAGAGGCCCCAGACGCTGCAGAAGAACTCGAATTCGTCGGTGGTGGAGGAAGCCTCGGGTTTGACGGAGACGGTCTTTTCGGCGCCGTTGCGGTCTATCTTGAGGGCGACGGCGACGCCGGGCTTGAGGGAGGCGATGGTCCTGCGGAGGGCGGGGAGGTCGTCCTTGGAGCGGACGGAGACGGGCGAGGGGCCTATCATCTTCAGCACGTCGCCGGGGCGGATGCCCGCGGCGGCGGCGGGGGAGTCGGGCTCGACGAAGGAGATGAGGAGTTCGGGCTCGCCTTCCTCGGTGATTATCTGGAAGTCCACGCCGATCCAGGAGCGGGTTACGCCCTTCTTCTCAACTATCTCGTCCGCCACCTTGAGGGCGTAACCTATGGGCAGGATGAAGTTTATGTTCTTGACGTACTCGTAGTTCACGAGGAACTCGCGCCTGAGGTCGTCTTTGGTGAGATAGGTCATGTTGACGCCGACGACCTCGCCGCGGGAATTGAGGGCGGGACCGCCGTCCATGCCGGGGTTCAGGGCGGAGCTGACCTGGTAGAAGGCGGAGTAGCGCCCTGCGGTACGGCCGCTGCGGAGGGAGAATTCGAGGGCGCGGGAGAGGTGGGAGATGGTGCCGCGATAGAATACGAAGCGCCAGGCGTGGGCCGCGCCTGCGGTTATGACGGGCTGGCCGAGAGAGACCTCGGTGGCTATCGCGGCGGGCCGGAAGCGGGAGGGATCCTCGAGAAGTTTCATGTCGGCCTTGAGCACGCCTATGTTGGAGGCCGCGTCGCCGCCCACCACCTCGGCGCGGGTGACCTGGCCGTCGAAGAAGGTGACGGTGGCCCACTTGACCTGGTTCACGGCGTCGAAGCTGGTGAGGATGTAGCCGTCGCCGTCGGCGGCTCGGGAGGGTTTGAAGAGGAAGCCGGAATGGGAGAGGGTTACGGGATCCTCGGTGAGCTCGCCGTCCACTATCTGCTCGGCGACGGGCTCGATGAAGACGAGGGAGGAGGCGATGCGCTTGCACGCCCTGGGGATCTGGTTTTTCATTATCTCGTCGATGATGGCGGAGACGTCCACCTTGCTGCGCTTGGACTCGCGAACGAGGCGGTTTATCTCGCCGGCGACGTTCTCCCATTTGGAGGCGTACTTCTGGAAGTTGAAGTCGTCCTCGGGCGTCTTGAAGGTGACGGATCCGGCGTAGCCGACGATGACGAAGAGGGAGAGGAAGGCGAGGGCCACGTTCACCCAAAAGACGGGGGCGAGGCCGAGGAACTGGGGGGGCTTCACCACCTTGGGCCTGAAGGGGATCGGCCGGGGGCGCCTGGGCGCCGCCTTGGGCTCTCGGATACGTGTTCTGCGTGCCGACATGGTTCACCCGCCTATTGGAACATGATGGGGATGTAGAGCTTCGTCTTGCCCCTGATGACCTCGAAGATCACCGGGGTGGAGGTGCCTCTGGTCTGGTCGCGGCGGACGTGGGAGACGATGGTGCGGTACATGTCCCAATGGGTCTGGGGCTTGACGCCGTCCACGTAACGGATTATGTCGCCGCGCTGGAGTCCGATGGAGCGCATGGCGATGGGGAGGTAGGAGAGGCGCTTCGTGCCGGGCGCCCAGCTTCGTATGACGAAGCCGCCCTCGTCCTCGTCGCCGAAGCCCGCGATCTCGAGGTCGGTCGCGGTGCACACTTCGAGTTTGGCTCCCCAGAGGTCCTCGGCCTGGGTGAGGCGCGGCTGTTCGCGGGCGGGCGTTCCCTGGCTGGTCATGGTGGCCGTCTTTTCCTCGCCGGTGATGTAGTCCTTCCATGTGACCTCGAATTCGGTCATGACCTCGTTTTTCTCGAAGATGTAGTTCACGCGGGCGAGGTCGCCGAGTTCCTTGGCGGTGGGCTCGAAGACCTCGTTGGTCTTGGTGTTGCGGACGCGGACGATGACGTCGCCGGGGCGTATTCCTGCGTCGTAGGCGGGGCTGTCGGAGGCCACGGAGGCCACGGGCGCGCCGGTTTTCCAGTCGATGCCGAGGTCCTTCTGGAGCATGAAGCGGAGCCCGAAGGTGGAGCGGTCCACGAAGGGCTGGTCGCCCGCCTCGTGGTTGCGGACTATCTCGTTGGCTATCTCGCGCTCGTAGTTGGAGGCGATGGCGTATCCCACGCGCTGGAACTGCACCCAGCCGAGGGTGTTCATGCCGATTATCTCGCCCCTGAGGCTGACGAGGGGGCCGCCGGAGTTGCCGTGGTTGATGGCGGAATCCATCTGGAAGAAGACGTGCTCGCGGTGGGAGATGTGCATGCCCAGCGGCATGACGATGTAGCGGTTGACGCCGCAGATGATGCCGAGGGAGATGGACCGGCCGAGGCCCTGGGGCGCGCCCATGGCCATGCAGTAGTCGCCGACGCGGATCTTGTCGCTGTCGCCGAACCTGGCGGGCGTGATGTTCTCGGCCTTGGAGGGGTCCTTGAGTTTGATCACCGCCACGTCGCAGAAGTCGTCGGCGTAGATGCAGTCGGCGAGGACGGTTTCCTGGTTGGAGAGGGTGACCTCGAGTATGTCGGCGTTCTGGACGACGTGGAAGTTGGTGACGATGTAGCCGTCCTTGCGGCCTTCGTGGCCGTCGGGCCGGAAGATGCAGCCCGATCCCGTTCCCGCCATGCCGGTGGTGGTGGTGCAGAATATGCGGACGACGGCGGGATAGACCTTTTTGCGCGCGCGGGTGATGTAGTCGAAGACCTTCTTCATGTAGGAGGAAGCGCGCTTCTCGCTCTCGTCCACTATGCGGATGGCCTTGGCCCTGGCCTCCCATTCCTTGAGGAGGGGTTCGTAGGATTTGACCTTGTTCTCGTATTTCGTTCGGGCGTCGTCGGCCTTGGCCTTGACCTGGAAGGCGGCCACGGCGAAGCCGAGGAGGGCGAGGGCGAGGATGAGGACGGCGGAGATGAGGGCTCCGCTCTTGGGGATGGCTTCCTCCTGGCGGACGGCGAGTTCTTCCTCATCCACGGCGTTCTCAACGGAGAGGAGGGACTCGCATTCGCGGCACTTGTAGAGTTTGCCCTCTTCCAGCTTGTCGGCGTCGTAAACGGCGCCGCAACGGCAAAACAGGGACCTTGGCATCTTTCCTCCTTGGGGATGCTACCGTAATGAGACGCCCGCGCCGATTATAGGTCTTTTTGACGGCCCACAAAAAAACGGGGGCGCGGCGGGAGCGGCTTTTTAGTTGACACGGAGGGCAGCGGCGCTATGATTTCGCCTTTCGTAAAACGCCACCTTCAGGGGAGTTCAGACGATGAGATACGTTCTGTTCGCGCTTTCGGTGTTGCTCGTCACGGCGGTGGGTCTCGCGGGTGCGGAAGACAAGCCCGCGGCCTCTCCCGCCCCTTCGGCCTCCGCCGCGGAGACCACCGCGTCGCCCACTCCGACGCCGAAGCCCACGCTTGAGCCCGGGGTGGACGCCGACGGCCTGGTGCTCAAACTCGAGGGTCCGTTCCACTACAAGATGGCCGACGGCGTGATAGTGGAGCCCGTGGACATAGCCTTCCGGCTGGAGACGGCGGTGGGGGAGAAGGAGCTCGAGCTCAACACCAATCCCTACGCCTGCATGACCATCGAGGTGATGGACGACGCGAACCGCAAGCCCCTCGAGAAGACGGGCGATTTTCCCAAGGACGGGAAGGCCTTCAAGCTCATACTGAGCGAGGGTTCGTACTACGGCGGGGCGTTCAAGGGCCTGCAGGACCACTTCGACCTCTCGGAGGGCGGCCGTTTCTGGGTTCGGGCGAAGTACAAGCTCGGCGAGAAGGAGGCGGTGAGCGACTGGACCGCGCTGGACATCTACACCCGTGTGGTGGTGCGGATAAAGACGCGCGAGGGCGAGTTCGTCATCTGGCTCCGCGAGGACAAGGCCCCGCGCACCTGCGAGAACTTCGAGAAGCTGGTGAAGAAGGGGTTCTACGATCATCTCATCTTCCACCGAGTGGAGAACAGGCCCAACTTCAAGCTCATCCAGGGCGGTTGTCCGCACGGGGACGGCACCGGCGGGCCGGGCTACACGATAGACTTCGAGGACAGCGGCCTGAAGCACGAGGCGGGAGCCGTCGGGATGGGGCTCACCGGCAACGACAAGAACTCCGCCGGGAGCCAGTTCTACATCTGCGTGGAGCCCATTCCCAGCCTGGACGGGCGCTACTGCGTCTTCGGCAAGGTGATAGAGGGGATGGACACGGTGAAGCGGATATGCGCCGTGCAGACGCGCACCGACATGCCCAACCGGCCGAAGATAGACGTGGAGATGGAGAAGGTGACGCTGGAGTACTGGAAGTAAGCTCCGGCGCGCGGTCGGATTCGAGGAACACCGGCGGAGGCGGGCTCGCCCGCCTCCGTTCTTTTGGGAAGCGGCTCGAAAGGGCCGTAGAATGGGAGCGGAATGGAACTCGCCGCAGGCGGGCGGGCGTGGATCGTGCTGCTCGCCCTCATCCCTCTGCTGATATACCTTCTCTTTCGGCGCCGCTACCAGCGGCGGCCGCTGGGGACCATGCTTCTGCTGCTGCGGGCCTACCGGCGGGTGAGGCGGTCGCTGCGCATCAAGGAGATGGTGCTTCTGGTGCTGCGCACGGCCGCCATGCTGGCGTTCCTGCTGGCCCTCTTGAATCCCCTGCTGGGACGGACGCTCGGCCGCAAGCCGAGGCTGGAGGTGTTCGTGCTGGACGTGTCGCTCTCCATGAGGGCGAAGGCGGGGGGCACGAGCCGCTTCGAGAGGGCGGCGTCCTTCGTGAGGGAGAAGCTGAGGGAGATGGGCGAGGCGGACCGGGCGGCGCTGCTCGCCTTCGACACCGAGGCGCGCTACGCGGCGG
>QNBY01000095.1 GCA_003644275.1 Planctomycetota bacterium | reverse complement strand
GGACGCCCCTCACGTCCACCGTGAGCTTGCCCTTCAGCAGCGCGAACCCGTCCGGCACCCGCGAACTCCCGGCCAGAAGCACCGTGCCGTCCGCGGCGGAGACGGACGAGCCGTCCGCGAACTTGAGCAGCCCCACGCCGCGCGAGACGAGCACCGTCCCCGGAGCCAGGCGGCCCGGCGATTCCGGAAGCGGCCTCCAGCCCTCCGCGCCAGGGGCCTTGAACTCGAAGGCCATGGCGAAGGTAACTTCCGGCGGGCTCGGCCGCACCGCCTCTCCCTTCCCGCGCCCCGCGAAGAAGGCGAGCAGGAAGGCTATCGCGGCCGCCGCGGCCACCGCCGCGTAACGCAGCCTGCGGAGCGCCGCGCGCTCCGCGGCCTCGCGCCTCCGCGCCCGCTCCAGCACCGACCGGAAGAACCCGCCGGACGCCTCCACCCTCGCGGACGGATCCAGCGCCCTCAGCTCCTCGCCCACGCGCCGGAACCCCTCGGCGAGGGCGCGCGCCTCGGCGTCGCTCCCGAGCAGCCGCTCCACCTCCGCGGCCTCGCGCTCGTCCAGCTCGCCGTCCAGGTACAGCGATATCTTCCGTTCCAGTTCCTCGTTCATACGTCCTTGTCCTTCAGAAGGGCCGCGAGCTTCCGCCGCGCCCTGTATATCCATATCTTCACTTCCGCCAGGCTCGCCTCCATCACCTCCGCTATCTCGTTGTAGGACAGCCCGTCCAGCTCGAACATCAGCAGCGCCGCGCGGTGCTTGGGCGGGAGTTTCTCCAGCGCCTCCAGGAACTCCCGCTTCGCCTCTTCCCTCTCCATCTCCTCGCCCGGCTGCTTCAGCGGCGCGGCCAGCATGTCCACGAGCTCCCCGCCCTCTCTGCCGAGCGACCTGAACAGCGAGATGCTCGGAATCGCCTTCCGCTCCCGCCGCCGCTTCTTCAGCGTGTTCAGGCATTGGTTCGCCGCCACCTTGAAGATGAAGGCCCCCACGCTCGCCCGCGGCACGAAGTGCGGCGCGAATCGGTACACGTTGACGAAGACCTCCTGGACTATGTCCTCCGCCTCGTACACGTCCTTCACGAACCGGTAACAGAAGCGGAGCAGCCGGTCCCGATAGCGCCTGACGAGTTCCTCGAACGCGCCTTCGTCTCCCGACGCCGTCCGTTTCAGAAGTTCATAGTCGTAGTCCATCAGGCGCTTTCACCCGTTCCAACACCGCCGGCCGCAAATAGTTACACCTGCGCCCGGAACGCCGACCGCCAGCTCTCCTTCAGACTCCCGATGTCCTCCTCGAGCAGCGGCGCCCCGTCGTAGTTCACCCTCAGCACCGGTTCCTCGATGACCGACCCCAGCACCGCGTGCGGGACCTCTCCCAGCGCCTCCCGCAGCTCGCCCAGCCGTTCCCGCTCCACTTCCGCCAGGAACCGCGTGTTGGACTCGCTGAACAGCAGCGCCGCCGGGTCCGCCTCGCCCTCGAACGGGACGGCCGACAGCTCCACCTCCATGCCCAGCCCGCCCGCGACCGCCCTCTCCGCCGCAGCGACCGCGAATCCGCCCTCGCTCATGTCGTGTATGGACCTCAGCAGCCCCAGCCGGTTCACCCGGCCCATCGCCTCGAACACCGCGGGCGCGAGCTCCTTGTCCACGCGCGGGACCTCCCCGCCCGTCGCGAGCCCGTGCGCCAGGTGGTAGTGCGAGCCTCCCATCTCCCGCCGCGTGAGCCCTATCGCCACCACCAGGTTCCCCGCCCGCTTCAGGTCCATCGAGCGCACCCGCCGCAGGTCGTCCAGCACCGCGATGACGCTTATCAGCAGCGTGGGCGGTATGGTGATTACCTTCCCGCCCGCCACGAAGAAGTTGTTCAGGCTGTCCTTGCCGGAGATGAACGGCGTCCCGAACAGCAGCGCGTAGTCCCGGCACGCCCGCGCCGCGAGCACCAGCATCCCTAGCTGCCGCGGGTCCTTCGTGTCGCCCCACGAGAAGTTGTCCAGCAGGGCCGCGCGCTCCAGGTCTCCGCCCACCGCCAGGACCTGCCGCAGCGCCTCGTCTATCCCGCTCGCCGCCATACGGTAGGGGTCCAGGTCCCCGTAGCGCGGGTTCATCCCGCACGCTATCACGAGCCCCCTGTTCACCCCGTAGCGCGGCGCTATCACCGCCGCGTCGCCCGGCCCGTCGTGCTCGACGCCCACCAGCGGCTTCAACACGCTCGTCCCCTGCACCTCGTGGTCGTACTGGCGGATTATCCACTCCTTCGACGCCACGTTGGGGGAGGCCAGTATCGCGTGCAGCGTGCGCCCGAAATCCTCCCGCTCCGGCCCCCTGGGCTCCGGCCTGTCCGGCGCGCTCCAGGCGGCCTTGCGGTGCAGCCTCGGAAGCCCCCCGTGCAGGAACTCCATATCGAGGGAGCACACCTTCACCCCCCGGTAGAAGAGCTCCAGAAGCCCCGTGTCGGTGAACTTCCCTATCACCGTCATCTCAACCCGCTCGCGCCGGCAGATGCGCCGCAGCTCCTCCTCGCTCTCCGGCGGGACCGCGAGCACCATCCGCTCCTGCGCCTCGGATATCCATATCTCGGTGTACGAGAGCCCCTCGTACTTCAGCGGCACCACCTCCAGGTTCACCCTCGCGCCGCATTCCGCGCCCATCTCGCCCACGGCGCTGGACAGCCCCCCCGCGCCGCAGTCGGTTATCGCGTGGAAGAGCCGCCGGTCGCGCGCCTGGAGTATCGCGTCCGCGAGCTTCTTCTCCTCTATCGCGTTGCCTATCTGCACCGCCCCGCTGGATATCTTCTCGCTCTCCTCCGTCAGCTCCACCGACGAGAACGTCGCCCCGTGGATGCCGTCCCGCCCCGTCCGGCCGCCGAGAAGCACTATCAGGTCTCCCGGCCGAGCCTCCTTCTCCGTCATTCCCTTCGGCAGGATGCCCACGTTGCCGCAGTACACCAGCGGGTTGCCCGTGTAGCGCTCGTCGAAGTACACCGCCCCGTTCGCCGTGGGGATGCCCATCCTGTTGCCGTAGTCCCGCACGCCCGCGACCACCCCCTCCATCACGCGCCCGGGGTGCAGCGCTCCCGGCGGCACCTCTTCCTCCTCCATCTCCGGAGGCCCGAAGCAGAAGACGTCGGTGTTCAATATCGGCTTCGCGCCGAGCCCGGTGCCCAGCGTATCTCTTATCACGCCGCCTATCCCCGTGCCCGCCCCGCCGTAGGGCTCCAGGGCCGACGGGTGGTTGTGCGTCTCCACCTTGAAGCTCACGTCGTACTCGTCGTCGAACTCTATCACCCCGGCGTTGTCCTTGAACACCGACACGCACCACGGCTTCGCCAGCTCGTGCGTCGCCTTCGCTATCGTCGAGGCCAGAAGGTTGTCTATCACCTCCCCGTCGAACTCGATTATCCCCTTCAGCGTCTTGTGGACGCAGTGCTCGCTCCAGGTCTGCGCGAGCGTCTCCAGCTCCACGTCCGTCGGATTGCGGCCCTTGCGCCGGTAGTATTCCCTTATCGCCCGCATCTCGTGCAGCTCCAGCGAGAGCGTCCCCTCCCGCGATATGCGCATGAGCTCCTCGTCGCCCGCCTCCAGTATCGGCACCTCCACCACCTCGAAGCGGTAGGGCGGCGGGTCCTGCTCCTCCCATTCCGCTATGCCGCCGGGCGTCACCCGCTCGATTATCTCGTTGGCTATAACCCTCGCCGCGAGGGCCGCCGCCCGCTCCGCGCTCGCCCCCCTAAGGTAGTAGCGCGTCGAGGTCCGCACCTTGCCTATCGCGTATCCCAGGTCCTCGGCGGCCTTGCGCACGCTCTGCTCCACCGGGTCCATCACCCCCGGCAGCTTGGCCGTCTCCACTATCTCCCAGCCGTCCCCCTTCACGGCGGGCTCGCCGCCCACCGAGAACACCTCGGACACCGGATCGGAAAAGAGCTCCCTGCCGAGCCTCTCCGCCGCCTCCAGGGGGGAGACGTCCCCCTCGAGCGCCCTTATCTCTCCCAGGTGGTACACCCGCGCCGTCCTCACCTCCTTCAGGCCCGACAGACCGGCCCTGCGCATGTGCTCGGCGACGCTCTCTCCCCTCGGGTCCCTGAAGCCGGGACGCAACGCGACCTCGATGCGAACGAACATTGCACCTCCCTTGTCGGCCCGAATTATACCGCCGTATGGCCCGCTTTCACCTCTTTTCCCCGCCCCCTCTCAACCAGGCGTGGAACTCCGGCTCCAGCTCGGCGGGCTCCTTCCCGAAGCACAGCCTGAAAAGCCCCCTGCTCCCGTTCCCCGAGAGCACCTCCCGAACGTACCTGTAGAACCCCTTGCGCCTCTTGCCCCCGTCCGAGTGCAGGAAGAACGCCACCAGCGCCATCCCCTCGTTGTAGAGCACCCCCCGCTCCTCGCCCCGCGCGAACTCGTCCCCCTCCGTCTCCACGTACTTCGCCAACGGCACGAGCCTCCCCGCCGCCAGGTGCGCCTGCGCCCCCCTGAAGTGGTAGAGCGAGCGGTAGCCCGCGAACGCCGTCCGGTCCGCCGTCACTATGAGCGACTCGCAGTACGACGCTATCCCCTCGTTTATCCACGCCCCCGGCTTGTAGTAGTACCTCCGGCACGGCGCGTTGAAGAACTGGTGCACGAACTGGTGCGAGTGCTCGTGGGCGACCAGCGTCGGCGAGAACAGCTCCCCCCCCGGCCCCGAGCCCGCCAGTATGTAGGTGCAGCCCGTGCGGTCGAAGTAGAACGCCCCGTACAGCGACGAGGCGGGAAATATCAGCCGCGTGCAGCGCAGGTAGTCCTCCCGCGTGGCGAACAGGTTCACCGACATGCGCCCCTTCACCTTGTTCGGCCGGAACCCCCTGAAGTAGCTCCGCCACCACGACCGGTAGGTGTCCAGGAAGCGCAAAAGCCGCCTCGCGAGCTTCGGCGAGGTGTTCGTCCTCACCGTGAAGTACTTGCCCTCCACCGTCCAGCAGCTGTTCCAGTCCGACCGCAGCGCGAGCACCTCCTCGCGCGGGAGCCAGCTCCTGCCGAACGGCAAGAGCCCCTTCCTCACCTTCTCCGCGCGCTCGCCGCTCACCCAGCCCAGCTCCTCGCTGTAGGTCTCCCCCAGCGCCTGGTGGGCCGCCGCGAAGTCCGGCAGCTCGCCGAGCACGGCGCGGGCCGCCTCCGCCTTCCCGGCCGGATACTCCCGCCCGCACCATTCGAGCAGCGCCGCCGCCCGTTCCTCCAGCTCCTTCAGGAAGGCCCGCCGCCTCCGCCCCCATTCCTCGTACAGCGCCTTCGCCCCCTCCGGCGGCGGCAGGTCCGGTGGGACGTACCGCTTCACCTTCGCCCCCAGCCGCCGGGCGCGCGCGTAGTCCTCCTCGGCGAACAGGTACAGTCCCTTCGACTCGCTGAAGCGCCCCAGCTCCGCCCACTTCCCGGCGGCCCACGACCGGAAGGCCGCGAGCCGCTCCCGGAAG
>QNBY01000094.1 GCA_003644275.1 Planctomycetota bacterium | reverse complement strand
GCGGCGTGCCCGTCGTCTCCTCCATGGGGGCCGCCCGCCTCCTCGACGCCTCGGGAGTCCGCGCCGCCGACATATCCGAGACCCGCGGCTGCCCCCTCGCCAGGAACCTCCGCAGAAAGCTCCGAGCCCTCGGCGTGACCCGCGGCGTCCGCGCCGTCTTCTCCGATTCCCCCCGCCTCCCGTCCACCGGCGGGACCGATCTCGGCAGCGCCGTTTGGGTTACGGCCGTTTTCGGCTTTACAATTGCGGGCGAATGCGTTAGAATGCTCGCGGAACCCTGAGCCTTTCCGTTTGATTATCGCGGATTCCGCGGTAAAATGCTCTCGTTCCTTTCAAGTTCGGGAGGGAAGAATGATACATCCGACGCGCCTTGCAGCCCTGCTGATCCTGGCGGGCATGGTCTTCCTGTGCTCCTGCCTGCCGCCGGAAAGAGAAGTGAAGGGAAAGATCCGGGGAGAGGTGGTCATCGAGCCCGGCCGCTACGTCATCAAGAGCACCCTCTACATCGAGCCGGGCGCCAAGTTCGTCGTCCCCGCGGGCTCCGAGGTTAGGCTCGCGAAGGGCGGCAAGATAATCGTCGAGGGCGCTTTCGTCATACGCGCCCAGGCCTCCAAGCGCGTCACCTTCAAGATCGAGAACTTCGACGGCTTCTTCGTCGGCCCCGGCTTCAGCGGCGAGCCCACCCTCGTCACCGACGCCTACCTCCGCCTCGAGAACTGCGACTTCCTCGGCGACTGGAACGGCGCGCTCGTCACCGGCCGCTCCTCCAGCGTCGTGATCACCAAGTCCACCTTCACCTCCGCGGGAACCAGGCTGCTCAACACCGAGGGCTGCTCCGTCGTCTTCGAGGCCAACCGCGTACTCAACCGCGAGATATCCGAGCGCGACATACGCGCCCAGGGCGCTTCCTCCGTCCGGTTCGTCGCCAACGAGTTCGCCGGCTGCTCCTTCACCCGCGATTCCGTCCTCCTCGACGGCCGCGACCAGCTCGTCTTCGACGACAACCTCTTCGACCGCTGCCGCTTCTACGCAGGCGAGCGCAACGTCGTGCTGGGCAAGTTCGGCTCCGTCAGGATGATAGGCAACCGCGTCGTGCGTTGCGCCTTCTCCTCCGACTGCGTCGGCTTCCTGGTGGATTCCTACTCCCTCCTCACCATGGCGCGCAACCGCTTCCTCCACAACGAAGCCTCCGGCTCCGGCGCCCTCCTCGTCCGCGCCAGGGCCCGCACCGCATCCATCTACGGCAACTACTTCGAGAGCAACAAGGGCTGCTCCTTCCTCGCCGCCGCGGGCAACGACGTCTCCTTCGAGAACAACTGGATCCGCTACAACTCCCGGACGCCCCTCCTGCTCTCCTTCTGGGGCCGCAAGGGCGACAGGCCCTCCCATCTCGACCTGCTCAACTGCCGCTTCCGCAGGAACGCGCCCGGCTCCTGGATAGGCGTCAACGCCTTCGCCCTCGCCGAGGTCCGCAAGAACGTCTTCGCTCCCGCCGAGCCCGCCGCCGACGCAGGCCCCTTCGTGGTCGCCACCGGAAACAAGGAATTCCGCTTCCACTTCAACCGCTGCGAGAAGGTCAACAGCCCCGAGTTCATCCGCTGCCGCGTGGTGGATAGGCTCGAGGCCTCCTGGGTGGACCCCGGCAACCTCGCCCCCAAGACCGAGCTCTTCACCGTCGCCGTCACCCAGAACGACATACTCCGCAGCCGCGTCCGCCTCGTCGCCGCTGGCGTCGCCCCCGGCAAGCCGGGCGTCTTCTGGCGCATCACCACCAACTACTTCTACCACTGCGACATGGCCTCCTTCCTCCCCTACACGGACGGCCCCGTCGGCGCGGTGGTCAGGGACAACCGCTTCAAGGAAATCCCCGAAATACTCTTCTCCCAGAGCGGGAAGGGCTCCCGCACCGTCATAGACATGAACCTCTTCAAGGGATGCCCCAAGCTCGTCTTCAAGAGCGGCACCTCCAACCCCCGCGTGGACTTCCGCCTCGTCTCCAACTCCTTCGAGTCCCGCGGCATGGGCTTCACCGTCAAGAAGGAAGGCGAGATATACATGGACGGCAACTACTTCAACGACGCCGTCATGTTCGAGTAGCCTTTCCCCGCCCGCATACGAAAAGGCCCCGCTCCTCGGAGCGGGGCCTTTCTTTTCGCCTTCCTTTGGCCGCGCGCCCGTCAGGCGGAAGCCTCCTCCCCCGCCGGGCGCTCCGTCGTCATCCTCAGCCTCGACACCGTCGTGGCGAACGGCCAGTCCTTCACCTTGAAGCCCGTGGCCTCCTTCACCGCCTCGCGGATGCGGTCGGCGGCCTCGAACTTCCTCTCCTCGCGTAGCGACCGCCTCAGCCTCAGCGCCTCCTCCAGCGGATCGGACCCCTCCGGCGTCTGGAAGCCTTCCTTCTCCATCGCCCGGCGCAGCGCCTCCGCGTCGTATCCCGCTTCCTCCGCCGCGAAGCCCAGCACGCCGAGAAGCCGCTCCAGCTCGCCCGTCGCCCGGCCGAGCAGCCCCGCGTCCAGCCCCGGAGAGGACGGCCCCGTCACCGATCTCACGTAGGAAAACACCTTCTGCGCGTGCTCGAACAGCGCGGCGAGCGCCGCGGGCGTGTTGAAGTCGTCGTCCATCGCCTCCTTGAAGGCGTCGGCGAGCCCGTCCGCGGACTCCGCGAGCCTCCTCGCGCTCTTGGTGGGGGAGGGCGGCGGGGAGTCCGGCAGGTGCGCCATCGCCGTGCGGGCGTCCGACACCGCCTCGGCCAGCCGCTCCAGCGCCGCGGCCGCCTCGTCAACCAGCGATATGTCGAAGGCGAGCTGGCTCCGGTAGTGCGTCTTCAGTATGAACATCCGAAGCGCCGCCGCCCCGTGCCGGTCCATCGCCTCCTCGAGGGTGACGAAGTTGCCCAGCGACTTCGACATCTTCTCCCCCCGCATGTTGATGAACCCGTTGTGGAGCCAGTAGCGCGCCATAGGCTTCCCCGTGTAGCACTGCGACTGCGCCATCTCGTTCGTGTGGTGCGGGAAGATGAGGTCGTGCCCGCCGCCGTGTATGTCGAAGCTCTCCCCCAGCAGGTCCATGGACATCGCCGAGCACTCTATGTGCCAGCCGGGCCGCCCCTCCCCCCACGGCGAGGGCCACTTGGGCTCGCCCGGCTTCGCCGCCTTCCACAGCGCGAAGTCCGCCGGGTTCCGCTTCTCCCCGCTCGACCGCACGCGGCTCACCGTCTCCTGTTCCAGCCTCGCCTTGCCCGCGAGCTCCCCGTATTCGGGAAAGGTGGAGACGTCGAAGTACACGTCCCCCGACGGCGTCACGTAGGCGTGCCCCTTCTCCACGAGCCCCTTCACCATCTCTATCATCTTGGGCACGTACTCCGTGGCCCGCGGGTAGTGGTGGGCGCGCTTTATGCCGAGCCTGTCCATCAGCCTGAAGTACTCCGCGGTGTAGAAGGCGGTCAGCTCCCGCCAGTCCCGCCCCTCGCGGTTCGCCCGCTCGATTATCTTGTCGTCTATGTCGGTGAAGTTCTGCACGTGCTTCACCTCGTAGCCGGAGAACTCCAGGTGGCGCCTTATTGCGTCGAAGTTCACGTAGCTGCGGGCGTGGCCCACGTGCACGGTGTCGTACACCGTCACGCCGCACACGTACATGCCCACCCGCGGCGGCGCTATGGGCTCGAATACCTCCAGTTTCCTCGTGAGCGTGTTGTACACTCTCAGCATGTTTTCACCTTCCCAGGGGCAAGAAGGCCCGTATAATCTCGTTCGCATTTTACCCCCTTGCCTCGGGCGGACAAACTGGGCATGACCGATTTCCTCCTCGGCCTGTCGGGCGGAGAAGCGGCCCGCGGCCGTCTGACTTTCCTGCACGGAGCGCCTTCCGAGCTCGTCCTGCTGGCGGCCGTCGCCGCTCTGGCGGTCGGCTGGCTCTCCTACCGGCGCTTCACCGGCCGCCTCCCCCGCTGGGGGCGGTATCTCCTCGCTTTCCTCAGGGCCGCCGCCCTCATGCTCGTCTTCGCCTGCGTCCTCGGCCCCCGCTGGAGCTACCCCCGCAGGCTCGACCGTAAGGCCGTCTTCGCCGTCCTGCTCGACGCGAGCGACAGCATGAAACGCCGCGACGCCAACTACTCCCCCGAGCAGGCCGCCGCCCTATGCTACGCCGGTGGCCTCACGCGCTCCCCCTCGGCTGCGCCGCCTCCCTCCGCCCTCTCCCGCCTCAAGGAACTCACCCGCTCCGAGCTCGCCGCCGACATCCTCCGAAAGCCCCCTCTTTCCTTGCTCTCCGCCCTCGCCCGCGAGTACGACGTGAAACTCTACCGGTTCGCCGGAAAGCTCGTCCCCGCGAAGAGCGGAAAGGACCCGTCCCCCGGCGTGACCGCCCTCGGCTCCGCTCTCAGGGAGGTGCTCGCCGGAAACGCCGCCGCGGGCCTGGCGGGCGTCCTCGTCGTGAGCGACGGCCGCCACAACTTCGGCCCCCATCCCGTCCCCGCCGCCCGCTACAGCGCCTCCCTCGGCGTGCCGGTGTTCACCGTGGGGCTGGGCGGCCTGCTCCCCCCGGTGGACGCCTCGCTCGAGCCCCCCGACTACAAGGAAGTCGTCTTCAAGGGCGATGAGCTCACCGTCTCCACCGTCGTCCGGGCCTCCGGCTGCGAGGGCGGGAAGGCGGAGGTGGTTCTCTCGAAGAACGGAAAGCGGGCCGCTTCCCGCGCCGTCACCCTTCCCGCCGCGGGCAAGACGCTTCCGCTCTCCTTCAAACTGAAGCTCGACTCCCCCGGCGAGTACCGCTTCGCCCTCCGACTCTCCCCCCTCGAGGACGAGGCCGTACTGGAGAACAACGAGCGCCGCTTCCGCGTCAAGGTCATCGAGGACAAGATAAGGGTGCTCGCCGTCTTCGGCGCCCCAACCTGGGAGTACCGCTACCTCAAGCACGCCCTCATGCGCGATTCCACCATGGACTGCTGCGTCCTGCTCGAACGGCCCGACGGCACATGGTTCTACGAGGGCGCCCGCAAACCCGCGCGGTTCCCCGCCGACATGGAGGAAATGCTCGCCTACGACGTGGTGATAATGGCCGACCCCTCCCTCGAAGGCTTCGTGGACGCCGACGCCCGGAATCTGCTCGAGCGCTTCGTGGGGGAGGGGGGAGGCGGCTTCATCTACGTCTGCGGCGAACACAACGGCCTCGGCGCTCTCGTGGGCACCCCGCTGGAGAGGCTGCTTCCCGTCAGGCTCGCCCCCCTTCCGGCGGGCAGGCGGCGCACCGCTCCCTTCCGCCCCCTGCTCACGCCGGAGGGACGGAAGCATCCCGTCTTCCGCTTCGCCTCCTCCGACGCCGAAAACCGCAGGATTTGGGACTCCCTCCCTCCCTTCTTCTGGTTCTACCCCGTGAGCGGGCTGAAGCCGGGGGCCGAGGTGCTCATGGTCCATCCCGCCGAGGGGCCGGACGGGGGCTATCCCCTC
>QNBY01000093.1 GCA_003644275.1 Planctomycetota bacterium | reverse complement strand
TAGAGGTGGAGGGCGCGCGCGTCGGGGCGGTGCACGGGTGGGGGGCGCTGGAGGACCCGACGGAGCTTTTGCACGTGTTCCACCCGACGCCGGTGGACGTGGTGTTGTTCGGTCACACGCACCGGCGGCTGGCCCGCACGGAGGGGGGCGTGTTCTACCTGAACCCCGGAGCGGTGCGCAACCCGCGGGACGACCGGCCTTCTTTCGCCCTTCTGGAGGTGGACGGGGGGGATTACCGGCACAAGTTTGTTATACTGTGAGGGACGGCCGCGCGTGAAAGGCGGCCGGGGAGGCCGGAGATGTTCGAACTGCCCGGGACGAACGCGGAACTCACCCTGTCGGCGCTGAAGTCGTTCGTCCGCCGCAAGACGAGGGAGACGGGCGCCCGCGCGCTCGTGCTCGGCCTCTCCGGCGGGCTGGACTCGGCGTTCACCGCCCACCTTCTGGTGCAGAGCGAGCCCGGCGCGCCGGTGCGCGTGTTCTGGCTGCCCTACCGGACGTCGGACCCGCGGAGCGAGCGGGACGCGCGGGCGGTGGCGGAATCGCTCGGCCTGGAGCTGGGAGTGATGCCGGTTACCGGCGTGGTGGACGCGGCGCGGGCCGACTGGGGGGTGGAGGAGCGGGTACGCGTGGGCAACCTCGCCGCCCGCGCCCGGATGATGGCGCTGTTCGACGCCTCGGCGAGGCTGGGGGGGGTGGTGGTCGGCACGTCCAACCTGAGCGAGCGCTACCTCGGCTACGGGACGCTGCACGGGGACATGGCGGCGGCGTTCAACCCGATAGGCAACCTGTTCAAGACGCAGGTGCGGGAGCTCGCCCCTCACCTGGGGGTGCCGGAGGAGATAATATCCAAGACGCCCACGGCGGACCTGTGGGAGGACCAGACGGACGAAGGGGAGCTGGGGTTCAGCTACGAGGACGCCGACCGGGTGCTGTTCATGTACGGCCGGATGGGGCTGGGGGAGGAAGAGATAATCGCGGCCGGGCTTCCGGCGGGGCTGGTCCGGGCGGTGTTGGAGCGGGTGAGGAAGTTCGAGTTCAAGGGTCGGCCGGTGGCGCAGGGGCCGCCCGCGGTCTAAAAGGGAAGGGAAATGCGCGGATGGGCGAGATGGCCGGCAGTGTTCGCGATTTCCGCCCTCATTGCGGGCGGGGCGCTCTTCTCCGGCCGCCTCGCCGCGGGATACGTCTGGGACCGGCCGCTCGCGCCCGATGAGGGCGAACGGCTGGAGGAGCTGGAGAAGCGGCTCGCGTCGGAGGGAGATCCGCTGCGGACGGCGGCGCTGCTCGGCAAGCTCGCGGAATTCAGGCACGAGCGGGTGGTGGGGATAATCGCGCCCTATCTTTCGGCATCCCATCCGGCCATAGTGAGGATGGAAGCGGCCTACGCCCTCGGGGAGACGGCCGCGCCCTCGTGCATTCCCCCCCTCGTGCGGTTCTACTCCACGGCCGAGACGCCCGCGATGAAGCTGGCGGCGCTGCACGGGCTGTCGGCGGTCGCCTCCAGGCTCCCGCCCCCGCTCGCTTCCGATCCTCTCAGGCCGATGCTCGCGGCGGCGCGGGAGTTCTTCTCGGGACTGGAGGGTTCGTGGCACTCCCTCGCGGACGGGATAGCCGCGTGGGGGAGCATACTAGCCGTGTTCGGGGGAGACGAGACGGTGGAGAAGAAGGCGTTCGCGCTGATCGCGTCGCGGGCGCTGCCGGAGCGGGTGAAGGCGTCGCTGTGCCGGCTGTTCCTCGAACTGCCGCTGAAGGACGCCGCGGGGGACGCGAAGGCGCTCAGGGAGGCGTTCGCGTCGTCGTCGAACGCGCGGTTCCGGCTGGCGGCCCTGCGGCTCGCGGCGAGGTGCGAGGGGAGCGGGGATTTCCTGCTGGGGGTGGCGCTGGGGGGCGGCAGCCGCCTGGAGAAGCGGGAGGCCGTGCGGGGGCTGCGGCGGGCGAGGCCGCTCCCGCCGTTCGGGCGGCTGGCGGGGTTGCTGGCGGAAAAGGACCCGCACCTGCTGGAGGAGATAACGGATTTCCTCTCCGAGCGGTTGGGGAAAGCCGAGATGGAGGAGTTCTGCCGCAAGGGGCTGGCGTCCGGGAACCGGACGGTGGCGGAGCGTTCCTGCGCGGTGCTGAAGAAGGCGCTGGAGCGGTGGCGGCGGAAGGGTGACGCGGAGAGCTGGAAGGCGGCGCTGGAGCGCTCGCTGCCCGTTTTGCTGGACATCCTGGACGGCGACGCCTCCGGCCCCGGCGAGTTGAGGAAGGAGGCGTGGTTCGCCCTTCTGGCGCTGCTTCCGCCGGGCAGCTCGCCGCGGACGCGCTTCGACTGGGACGCCCCGCAGGCGGAGCGGAGGCGGCAGGTGCGGTCGCTGAAGAAGGAGGTGTTCTCCCCCCGCTCGCGCAAGGAGCTGGAAAGGCGGATAGACGCCTGCTGCCGCCCTTCCCCCTCCCCGAAATCGTGTCCGCCCGCCGAGGATGCGGGCGGGAAAGCCACCCTTCCCACCGGCCCGCGGGAGGAGGCCCGCGGGGGAAAGGGGGACGGAGGGACGCGGGAGGGCGTGCGCAAGCCCGCCGCGACGCGCCTTACCGCCTCGCCGGGCGGCGGGCCGGAAGGGAAGACGCGGCGACTGGGGAATCCGGGTCCGGCCGGGGCCGGGACCGAAGGGGCGTTCCGGCCGACGGGGGAGGCGGAGCCGTGAGGCGGACGGCGGCGCTTGTTCTGTCGCTGGTGGCCGCCCTGCTCTGCCGGGGACCGCTCGCGGCGGAGGAGCTCCATCCCAGGCCCGTCCTGACGGATTCGCCCTCGCGCCTCATCGCGCTTCTGTCCTCGCCGCGGTCGGACCTGCGGCACGCGGCGTTCTCGAAGCTGATCTCGCTGAAGGAGATTCCGCTCGACGAGCTCGACGCCGCGGTGGAGAGCGCGCCCGCCTGCGCGAGGGTGTTCCTGTACGACCTCGCCGGGGCCTTCGGCGACGAACGGACGCTGAGGACGCTCGTCTCGCTCTACGACGCGGAGCGGCCGCGCGACTTCGAGTCGGTGAGGCTCATGGAGAACATATTGCTGCTGGGGGCGGAGTATCCCCTTCCGCCTTCCTTCCTGCCCCAAGTCCTGTCGGCCTGGCTGGAGGGGGACGAGGCGATGTCGGAGGCGGCGGAGGCGGCGCTTCTGCGGGCGGGGAAGGAGGCGGTGCCGGAGCTGATATGGCAGTACTACTCCGCCGACGAGGGGAGGAAATACTCCGCGCTGAAGATGCTGGTGAGGCTGGGGGAGCTTCCGCCGCCGCTGGCCGCGCTGCGGGAGTTTCCGCGGGGGCCGAACCGGAGCGCGGCGCTGGACGCCCTCACGGCGGTGACGGGCTCGGCCGGGCCCGCGCTGGCGGCGCTGGAGCGGGACGGGGACCCGGAGATGGAGGGAGCGGCGCTGTGGTGGCTCGCCGCGCTGTTCCCGGACAAGGTGACGCTGGAGATGCTCGACGAGTTCGCCGCGCGGGGGAAGGACGAGAGGGAGCGGTTGAGGCGGGCCTACCAGGCCCGGCTGCTGATGCGGGCGCTCCGGCCGGAGGAATGGCGGAGGCGTGAGGAGGAGCTCCGCGAGGGGCGGCGGGCGCTGACGCTGGAGGAGGCCCTGTTGATGGTGTACTGCGCCGACCGTGAATCGCAGAAGACGCTGATGCTGGCGCGGTGCGGGCCCGAAGCGGCGACGGTGCGCGCGAGGTGGCTCGCGTCGGGGTTCGGAGGCGGGAAGCCGCCCGCGGTGATGGGGGCCTGGTACGAGCTGATGATGCAGAAGGAGAGGAGCGCGCCTGCGGCGGCCGCGGCGGCGGGGCGGCTGGCGGCGCGGGCGCGGCCGCTCGTGGAGGCGGGGAGGTGGGCGGAGGCGGCGCGGGTGCTCTCTCGTTCGCTCACGCTGGCGTGGGACCCGGAGGCGGCGACGGAGCTGATGGCGCTGCTGGCCGAGGATCCCGCCCTGCCCGCCTCGCTCTACCTGGTGCCGTTCGGGAAGTGGCGCGCGGCGGGGAGGGGGGCGCTGAGGGAGGCGGACTTCAGGTTCGCGCGGGCGTTGCTGGGGTCCGCGGCGGACGCTCGGGCGGCGAGGGGGTTCCTCGAACGCGAGGGGGGGAAAGCGCTGCTGGAGCGGCGCTACCGCTACTGAGGGGGATCCACCAGGAAGTTGTCTATGAGCCTCACGTCTCCCACCCAGGCGGCGACGGCGAGCAGGACGGGGCCGTCCACCCGTTCCTTGTCCTCGAGCGTGACGGGGTCGGCGACGACGGCGTAGTCGAGTTCGGCGCCGGCGCTCTCTATCTCGGAGGCCATGAGGGCGAGGAGGGCGGAGGCGTCGGTCTCTCCCGCGAGGACGGCGTCGCGGGCCTTGGTGAGCGCGCGGTAGAGCGAGAGTGCGCTCTCGCGCTCGCCGGGCCGCAGGTAGCGGTTGCGGCTGGAGCGGGCGAGGCCGTCCTTCTCGCGGACGACGGGGACGAGGGCTATCTCCATGGGGAAGTTGAGGTCCTCCACGAGGCGGCGGACGACGAGGTATTGCTGGTAGTCCTTCTGGCCGAAGTAAGCGGTGTGGGGCCGGACGATGTTGAAGAGCTTGGCGCAGACGGTGGCGACGCCGCGGAAGTGGCCGGGGCGGGAGAGGCCGCACATGCGGTTGACGAGGTCGCCGCCCACCTCGACCCAGGTGGTCATGGAGCGGGGGTACATGTCGTCGGGCTGTGGGGCGAAGACGAAGTCCACGCCTTCCTGGACGCATATCTCCACGTCGTCGTCGAGGGTGCGGGGGTATCTCTCGTAGTCCTCGCCCGGCCCGAACTGGGTGGGATTGACGAAGACGGAGACGACGGTGACGTCGTTCTCGGCGACGGAACGGCGAATGAGGCTGACGTGTCCCTCGTGCAGCGCGCCCATGGTGGGGACGAAACCTATCGTGTTGCCCCTGAGCCTGAGCTCGCCTGCGATCCTGGACATTTCGGCGGGATAGCGTATCACGTCGGTCATGGTCTCAACTCTCCATCCTGGGAGGGGTGTAGTACTGGACCTCGGCGGGACAGCGGAGGAGCTGGGAGTAGATGTCGAGCACCGAGGCGGGGTCGCTGACGATGTTGTAGTCGTTGGTGTTGACGACGAGCACGGGGAGCCCTTCGGCGGAGAGGAAGTGGTTGTGGAAGGCGTCGGAGAGCAGGTCGAGGTAGCGGCGGGTGATGCGGCCCTCGAAGGCGACGTTTCGGGAGGCGATGCGCTCCATGAGGACGTCGGCGTCCGCCGAGAGGAAGACGACGGCGTCCGGCCTTCGGAAGCCGCCGAAGAGTTCGGCGAAGAGGTCGGAGAAGACGGAGCGCTCGAAGTCCTCCATGACGGCGCGGGCGAAGACGAGCTCGCGGTCGGGCACGAAGTCGGCGAGCACGAGGCCGGCTTCGGCCTTTTTTTCGACCTCGGACCACAGCCTGCGGCGGTTGAGGAGGAACCACAACTGGGTGGGCAGGACGTAGCGGCCGCCGTGCCGGTAGTATCG
>QNBY01000092.1 GCA_003644275.1 Planctomycetota bacterium | reverse complement strand
TGCTCGCCGAGGGAATACCGACAGGAGGGGCGGAGGCCCTGAGGCGGGCGGTCATCCGCGTGAGGAAGGGGGTGAGGAGCGAGCGACCCGCGGACAGGCTGGACGCCGTGATGGTGCTGCGGGGGCTGGACGTGCCGGGCAAGGAGCGCATGTGCGCCGGGCTCGCGGGCGATCCGGACGACCGCGTGGCGCTCCAGGCGGTGCGGCTGTTGTCCTTCCTCTGCGGGGACGGGAGGCACAACGACCGGGTGAGGCCGCTTCTGAAGCGTAAGGATCCGCTGCTGAGGGGGTACGCGGCTCTCTACCTCGCGGAGCGGGGAGAGGGGGAGGCGATGAAGTGGGAGCTCGTGAGGGCGCTTTTGGTTCCGGAGCTCGCCCTGCGGGCGCACCGACTGCTTCTGGATGTCTACGGCGGAGAGGGACCGCTGCTGAAGAAACCCGCCGCCGAGTACGAACCGGCCGAGCTCGCGGCGCTGTGGGAGAGGTTCGTGCTGTCCGACGAGATATTGAAGCGCAAGAGGGATTGGGAGGAAGCCCCGCCGCCCCTGACGCCGGGGAAGGCCCCGGCCCCCGAGCCCAAGGGGAGGTGAGAGGGCTACTTCAGGCGCTTGAGGGTGAAGACGGTTTCCTTGTCGCCCACCTCCACCTTGAGCAGTTTCGCCCCGATATGGACGGGGCCTTCGTCGGCGGGAACGGGTATCTCGGAGGGGGCGACTTCGAACGGCCCCCATTTCCTGCCGGTGCGTTCCTCTATGCGCGCCGTGACGAAGGAGGGGACCTTCCTCTTGCCCGCCATTATCGGCCCCGGCTCCACGAGGAGCTTGCCGTCGGGGGTGGCGGAGAGCTTCACGGTGGTGTAGAGCACGGCGCCCGCGAGTGGCCCCTTGGTGACCTCGGCGAAGACGCGCAGGGTGTTCTCGCCCACCTTCTGGACTTGGGGACGGGTGAAGCCGTATTCCTCCATCTCGTCGTCGAGATGGAGCAGCACCCACGCCTCGAGCGTCCTGTTGTCGGCGATGAAGGAGAAGATGGCCTTCCCCGGATCGCGCGGGTCGGCGCGGGCGGCGTTGTAGGCGTTCAACAGGCGGTCCTTGGTGCGCTTGAAGATGGAGTCGGCGAGGTGAGTGGGCATGGGAGGCGGGGGGGAATACCACTCCGGGACGGACTTCACGCCCCCCCAGAACCAGAAGGCGTAGAGCACCACCAGGATGAGGAAGACGAGCAGGGCGAGCAGGGCGAACTTGAAGAACTTCTTCATGGACACCTCCCGTCCCAGTTTACCGGCCGTGCGCGCGGGGTAAAGAAAGGGCCGCGGCCCTCAGACGCCGAGTTTCTCGGCGTTGTCCCGGAATATCCTTCCTATTATGTGAGCCGTGAGGTAGTAAACGTAGGCGGTGCCCATGGATACCACGGTGAGGAACAGGAGGGGAGACGCCTTCAGCGAGTGCGTCCTGAAGAGGGCCGACACGCCGCTGTTTATGAGGGCCAGCGCCGCCACCGCCAGCATGTAGGTGAGGAATGTGCGGGATATGATCTTGACCAGGATGACGGGATTGACGGCGACGAGGAAGCCGCCGAGCGCGCAGGCGCCCATCACGCCGGGGAAGATGATGGAGAAGTACACGGGAAACACCTTGGCGAAGCCCAGGCCGCTCACGGGCAGGCCGAGCTTCCCTGCGAAGTAGATGAGCAGGAAGGGGAAGACGGAATAGAAGAGTACGGCGCCCCAGAAGGAGAGGGCGGGCTTTGCCACGTCGCCGAAGAAGTCGAAGGACTCGCCGAACAGGCGTGGGAGGGACTTCCCGCCGTGAGCGGTGTCCTGAACCACCTTCAGCAGGTGGGCGGACAGCAGCATGTACACCACGAGCACGAAACTGAAGGCGAATATGGCGGCGAACATGAGGGCGAAGTAGGTGGCGAATATGCCCAGTCCGGCGAACACCACGCCCAACCACGCGCCGTTTCGGAGGGGGTACTTCAGCACGTTGTCCCAGTCGAAGACGAAGGGTTTTTCCTCCCTTTCCTCCACGGCGAGGGGCATGTGCATGCTGATGTGCTCCATGACCTCGGGGGATCTGTTGGAGACGAGGGCGGCCGTCCTGTACCAGCGCTTCGCCTCATCGCTCGCGCCGGAGAAGAAACAGATGTCGCCGAGATCGAGATAAGGCTCGGGGTTCCGCGGCCCCATGGCGACGAGTTCCTTCAAGCGCAGGTATTCCTCCCTGAATTCCTCCTTGATATGGGGCGCGGCCGCCGCGGGGTCGTCGTGCTCCATCTTTTCCTCCCTTGTGGGGGAATTATACCGGCAGAAGGGAGAAAAGACAAAAAGAGGCGCGGAGGCGGAGGAATCAGGCGCGGCGGTTGGGGCAGGCGATGTCGACGAGGCAGGCGCGGCACGGCCCTTCGGCGCACGAGGGAGTGGGCTCGCCGCGCTCGGCCCTGCGCTTCTCGTCGAGGAGGAAGCGTTCCGAAAGCCCGTAAGACAGGTGGCTCCAGGGGAGCAATTCGTCCTCCGGCCGCTCGCGGGCGCAGTAGAAGTCGAAGGAGACGCCGATCTCGTCCATCGCCTTCAGCCAGGCGTCCTCGTCGAGCCGTTCGTTCCAGGCGTCGAAGCGCGCGCCGAGCTCCCAGGCGCGCAGCACGGTTCGGCAGAGCTTTCTGTCGCCGCGGGCGAGGAGCCCCTCGAGCTGGGAGAAGAAGGCGTGCTCGAACTTGAGCTTCACCGAGCGGAGGGGGCCTTCCTTCCGGAGCTCGCGGCGGGCGGCGAGGTCTTCCTCGAGGGTCATCTGGCGCGCCCACTGGAAGGGGGTGTGGGGCTTGGGGACGAAGGTGGAGACGGTTACGTTCACGTTCGCCGGGCCGCCCGCGCCGACCTCTTTCTTGAGCAGGGCGATGCGGTTGGAGAGGCGGACGAGGGCGCGGCGGTCGTCGGCGGTCTCGCCGGGCAGGCCGATCATGAAGTAGAGCTTCACGAGCCTCCAGCCGCGGCGGAAGGCCTCGGCGGCTCCCTCGATCAGGTCGTCTTCCGAGATCATCTTGTTTATGACGCCCTTCATGCGGTCGGAGGCTGTCTCCGGCGCGAAGGTGAGGCCGGACTTCCTCACCTTGCCCACGCGCTCGGTGAGTTCGAACATGGCCCTGCCTATCCTGAGGGAAGGCATGGAGATGCCGACGTTGAGGGCGGAGAACTCGGCGGCGAGGCGCTCGATGAGCTCCACGACGCCGGGATAGTCGGCGGTGGAGAGCGAGAGCAGGCTTATGGTATCGTAGCCCGTGGCCTCGTAGTTCCTGCGGGCTATCTCCACTATGCGGTCGGGCGAGCGGTAGCGCTGGGGGCGGGTTATCATGCCCGCCTGGCAGAAGCGGCAGCCGTTGAGGCAGCCGCGCATTATCTCCACGGTGATGCGCTCGTGGACCACCGGCAGCACCGGGACGATGGGGCGCTCGGGGAAGGGCGCGTTCTCCAGGTCCATGACGAGAGCGGACCGGACGGGGAAGGGGACGTCCGCACGCGGGCGGACGGAACGGAGGGTGCCGTCGGGGTTCCACTCGGCCTCGTAGAAGCGGGGGACGTAGAAGCCGGGTATCTCGCGGGCCATGCGCAGCAGGCATTCCTCGCGGGGCAGTCCTTCCTCGAGGCGGTAGCGCCGCCAGAGGTCGGCTATCATCAGCACGGTTTCCTCGCCGTCGCCGAGCTGGAAGGCGTCGAAGAAGTCGGCGACGGGCTCGGGGTTGCCGCAGCAGGGGCCGCCGGCCACCACGAGGGGATCGTCCCCGCCGCGCTCGCGGCTCAAGAGCGGTATGCCGCCCAGCTTGAGCATGGTGAGCACGTTGGTGTAGCAGAGCTCGTACTGGAGGGAGAAGCCGACCACGTCGAAGTCCGAGAGAGGGGTGAAGCTCTCCAGCGTGTAGAGGGGGAGGCCGAGCTCGGCGAGCCTGCTCTCCATGTCGGGGGCGGGGCAGAAGACGCGCTCGCACACCACGTCGTCGCGGCGGTTGAGCACGTCGTAGAGGATGCGCACGCCGAGGTGCGACATGCCCACGGTGTAGGAGTCGGGGAAGGCGAGCGCGAAGCGGAGCCTGCCCGCGTGGTCCTTTTCCACGGCGTTGAGCTCGCCGCCTATGTACTGGGCGGGCTCGGAGACGAGCGGGAGGACCTCCCGCAGTACCCTCTTTTTCAGTTCGTCCATTTCGTCATACGCCGTTCAGCGGCGTTTCGGGGGAGGAGGAGTGGCGCGGGTCTTGAACCTGCGCTGGTAATATGCTATCACCCTTTCGAGTTCGGCCTTCCATTTCGCGCGTTCCTCGTCGAGCTTTCTTATGGCGTCTTTCCCCGCCTTGTCGAGGGCGTCGCGCATGGCTTCCTCGGCCTGTTCCAGTTTCTTCTGCAGCTCGGCTATGCGGTTGTTGAGCTGTTCCTCGCGGAAGGCGGCGGAGCGCTTCTCGGCGTCGAGGGCGTTCACGGCCTGGGAGGCCTGCCGCCGGAGGTCGGCGAGTTCCTTGTCGAACTCGGCTATCTTGCCCTGCAGATAGACGGCGTAGGCCACCGCGAGCACGAACCCGACCGCGAGGTAGAACACCCAGACGGGCAGCCGCCTGCCGGAAGGGGCGGGCGCTCCGCCGTTTTCCCGTCTTTCTCCGCCGTCCTTCATACCGGCCTCCCTCTCTGTTTGATTGACTTGCTATGTTAGTATTTTAGAATCATTGCGCAAACCCAGGAGCGCGCACTTGCGTAATTCCGGTTCCCACGAGATGTTTGACGCCCCGCCGCGGGAAAAGTGCGGGGTGTTCGGCGTATTCGGCCACGAGCGGGCCGCCTCCGTAACCTACTACGGGCTCTACTCGCTGCAGCACCGCGGCGAGGAGAGCGCGGGGGTGGTGGTGTCCGACGGCGTGGACCTCAGACTGCACCGCAAGATGGGGCTTGTGGGCCAGCTCGACTTCGCCGGGCTCGAACGGCTGAGGGGGTACGCCGCGATAGGGCACGTGAGGTACTCCACGACGGGCTCGTCGGTGCTGAACAACGCGCAACCGCTGTTCGCCACTTCCTCCGCGGGGCCGCTGGCGGTGGCGCACAACGGCAACCTGGTGAACGCGGCGGAGCTCAGGCTGGATCTCGAATCGCAGGGGAGCATCTTCCAGACCACGAGCGATTCGGAGATAATCATCCACCTTCTGGCGCGGCCGGAATACCGGGAGAGCGCGGACGGGCTCGAGCGGAGCCTGGCGCGGCTGGAGGGGGCGTTCTCGTTCCTCATCCTGACGCCGAAGGCGCTCTACGCGGCGCGCGACTGGTTCGGGATAAGGCCGCTGTCCATCGGGCGGCTCGGCGGGGCGTGGGTGGTGTCGTCGGAGAGCTGCGCCTACGACCTGATAGGCGCGGAGTTCGTGCGCGACGTGGAGCCGGGCGAGGTGGTGCGAATAGACGAGAGCGGCATTAGCTCGAGCCGCATAGCGTCGCCGCCCCCCGACCGGAGGGCCTACTGCATATTCGAGCACGTGTACTT
>QNBY01000091.1 GCA_003644275.1 Planctomycetota bacterium | reverse complement strand
TCCTCCCGTGGTGCTCCAGCACGTCCGTTACCGCCCCTTCCACCGCCCGCGCGAACTCATCGCTCTCGATGAAGCGGTCCACCTCCTCCCGCAGCCGCCCCCGCGCGTACAGCACCAGCTCGCGGTATTCCCGCCGCAGCTCCTCCGGCACCAGCTCCGCGGGCGGCCCCCATTCCTCGTCCGCCTTCGCGCGCAGGTAGCCTTCCAGCTTGTCCTCGAAGTATTCCCTCAGCTCCGCCGAGGCCAGCTTCTCCTTCAGCGTGTCCACCGTCAGGATGGATTCCGCCGCTATGCGCGCCACCTCGCGCGCCAGCTTCTCCTGATGCCGCACGAACACGCCGGGACCGAAGGAAAACGGCCCCACCTTCACGCGCTCGTAGGGCCGGAACAGCAGCCGTATCGCCAGCCAGTTCGTGCCGTATCCCACCGCGCCGCCCAGCAGCGCCTGCTGGAGTATCTGAACGAATGCGTCCATATCCCCCAAATGTTAGCACGAGTTGAGCCGGGCGAAAGCCCCCCTCCGCGCCCTCACCCCTCCCTGCGGGCCGGAAGCGTCACGCGGAACGTGGTCCCTTTGCCGTACTCGCTTTCCACCTCTATCCTTCCTCCGCCCAACTCCACCAGCTTCCTCACTATGGCGAGCCCCAGGCCCGAGCCCGGTATGTTCCTCGTCTCCGGCGTGCGGGCGCGGAAGAACTCCGTGAACAGTTTCTTGCGGTCTTCCTCCCTGATGCCTATGCCGGTGTCCGACACCTCCACCGTCACCTCGTCCCCCTCGCGGGCGGCCTTCACCGTCACTTTTCCGCCCTCGCGGTTGTACTTTATCGCGTTGCTCACCAGGTTGGTGAACACGATGCGCAGCTCCCCCACGTCCGCGAACATGGGTATGGGCGGCCGGTATTCCTTCTCCACGACGACCTTCTTGCGCTCCGCCTGAGGCTCGAACACCTCCACTATGTCGTCCAGCAGGGCCGCCAGGTCCATCTCCTCCGGGCGGCTCTCCTTGCTTCCGCTCTCTATGCGGGTGAGGTCGAGCAGGTCCTCTATGAGCTTCCTCATCCCCTCGGCCCGCAGCTTGCACCGTTCCAGTATCCGCCGCCACGCCTCGGGATCGTCCCCGGCGTAGCCTTCCAGTAGGTTCGTCAGGTAGCCCTCGATGGTGGCGAGCGGCGCCTTCAGCTCGTGGCTCACTATGCGCACGAACTCCAGCCGGACCCGCTTCTTCTCCTCCTTCAGCCGCTTCGCTTCGCGCTGCAGCCGGATGTACTCCACCGCCTTGTCCACCGCCGCGTTCAGCTCCGCCGGCGTGAACGGCTTGGCGAGGAAGTCGTAGGCTCCCTTCTTGGTGGCCGCGACCGCCGACTCCAGCGTGGCGTAGGCGGTTATCATGATGCACGGCACGTCCAGCCCTTCCGAGCGCACCTCGTCGAGTATGCTCATGCCGTCGCGGTCCGGCAGCTTGTAGTCCACCAGCGCGAGGTCTATGCCGCCGGAGCGGAGAAGCGAAAGCCCCTCCGCTCCGTCCGCGGCCGTCTTCACTTCGAACCCGCGCCTCTCCAGCACCTTGCGGCACCCGAGGCGCATCCCTTCCTCGTCGTCTATGACGAGGATCCTCACCGCTTCCATCATTCGCCTCCCGCGAGCCTCTCCACGGCGGAGATGAGTTCCTCCGGCCTTATCGGCTTGTTGAGGAAGGCGTCGGCCTTTATCCAGCCGCCGTCCGCCCCGCCGTCGAAGGGTATCCCCGGGTCGCTCGCCACGCCGGTCACCATCACCACCGGCGGCACGAATCCGGCCTCGCCCTTCTTGAAGCGGTAGCACAGCTCGAAACCGGCGTCCTCTTCCTCCATCATCAGGTCCACCACGACGACGTCGGGCTTCTCGCGCCTCGCCGCCTCCACCGCCTCGGACGCCTTCTCGACGGTTATCACCTCGTGGCCCCTCGACTCCAGTACGCCGCGCTGGATGTCGAGGAAGTCGGGATCGTCGTCCACCATCATCACTTTTGCCATAGCTGTCCTCCGATCGGAGCGGTAGTGTCCGTCAGTCTTCGCCTCAAAACGACGTGGAAGACGGCCCCCTTGCCGGGCTCGCTCTCCACGCCTATGTCGCCTCGGTGCATCTTCACTATGCCGTAGGACACCGCCAGGCCCAGGCCCGTCCCCTTGCCCAGCGGCTTCGTGGTGAAGAACGGGTTGAATATCTTGCCCTTTATGGAGGGCTCTATACCCGGCCCGGTGTCCGCGAACTCCAGCCGCACCCGGTCCTCATCGAGCTCGAAGGTGCGTATCACCAGCTTCCCGCCCGTCTCCTCCATCGCCTCGTAGGCGTTCTTTATGAGATTGGTGAACACCTGCTTTATCTGGCTCTGGTCCTCCTCTATCTTGCCCACGCCGCCGTACTCGCGGACCACCTCCACCCCTTTCGGCTTCGGTATGCCCGCGAGCGTCTCGTCTATGAGCCGCTCTATGTCGGTGCGCTCCGCTATCACCTTCTTCTGGCGCGCGAAGTCGAGAAGGTTGGAGATTATCCGCTTGCAGCGCTGCGCCTCCTTCACCACCATCTCCACTTCCTCGCGCAGCTCCTCGTTGTCCTTCACGTCGTCGAGCAGCAGGTTGGAGTAGAGCAGCACCGTGCCGAGCGGGTTGTTCACCTCGTGCGCTATGCCCGCCGCGAGCTGGCCCATGCTCGCCAGCTTCTCGCTGTGCACGAGCTGCTCCTGCACCTCCTGGAGCGTCCGGTGCGACTCCTCCAGTTGCTCCAGCGCGTGCTTGAGCTCCTCTATCATGTACGGAAGGCACATCTCGGATTCCGCGATGCCGTGGTAGATGGCGATGGCGTGCTCCCGGCAGGTGTGGTAGCCGCACGCGCCGCAGTTGAGCTCGTCCTCCCGCTTCTCCTTCCCCAGGCGCTTCAGGATGGCCCTTATCTCTTCCTCGGTGGGTATCTTCATGCGCCTGTCCTCGCGCCGGAAGGACCGCGTCAGGTCTATGTCGCCGTAGCGGTCGAGCGTCACCTGCCACCGCCGCATGTCCATCTCGTGGATGCGCTCCTGCGCGTACTCCGACACCCGAAGCCGCCTGAGGAAACTCCGCCCCTCCGAGGTCATCCCCGGCCCCATGGTGCAGCCCTCGCAGCACAGCACCTCGAGGAAGTCGGCCTTTATCATCCCCTTCGACAGCTCCTCCAGCGCGCCCGCGAAGCGGTAGCGCCCGTTCACCTCCGCGATGCGCGCCGTTATCGGGTCGTCGTCCAGCCGCGCCGACCGCAGGCTCCCGCGCGGCACCGGAAAGATGGACCCGAGGAACCCGCGCGGCTCGTCGAACTCGCTGGGCTCCAGCTTCTCAGGCTCGATGCCCTCCTCCGCGAACATCTCCCGCAGCTCGGAGAACATCAGCACCTCGTCCACCTCGCCCGCTATGTCCGGGTCCATCGCCTCCAGCTTCTTCGCGATGCACGGCCCCACGAACACCACCTTCGTCCCCGGCCAGTGCTTCTTCACCACCCGCGCCGTCGCTACCATGGGCGACACTATCGGCGCCAGGTTGTCCACCAGCTCGGGATGGTACTTCTCCACGAAAAGGTAGGCGGCGGGGCAGGACGTGCCGATGAAGCACTTCGTGCCGCTCGCCCGGGCGGTGAGGTCGCGGTAGGCGCGGCTCACCAGGTCGGCCCCGAAGGCCACCTCGTGCACCTGCTTGAACCCCAGCCGCCGCAGCCCCGCCACGAGCCTGCCCGCGTCGTATTCCACGAACTCGGCGGGAAAGCTCGGCGCAACTATCGCCGCCACCGGCGCTTCGCCCGCCAGCAGCGCGCGCACCCGGCCCGCCGAGCTCGCCACCCGCTTTGCGTCCTGCGTGCAGACGAGATAGCAGTTGCCGCATCCTATGCAGCGCTCCGCTATCACGGACGCCTGCCCGTCCACTATGCGGATGGCCTTCGCGGGGCATTCCCTGACGCAGGTGTAGCACCGCTTGCAGCGTTCCTTTATCGTCTCGATTATGGACATCCCGGACCTCATGCGCCCACCGTCGCCCGGCGCGGCGTGTAGGTGGTGTGGAGCAGCTCGTGCGGCAGCTCCCCGCCGGGCTCGCCGAGGAATTCCGCGTAGAGCCGCTGCACCTCCGGGTTCTCGTGGCTCTGCCGCAACGTGCTGTGTCCGTCTATGTTGTACAGCGCGTTCATGCGCTTCTTCACCGCCTCGGGATCGTCGGAGTACGGCTGTCCGCCCCCGGCGATGCACCCGCCGGGGCAGGCCATCACCTCCACGAAGTGGAAGAACGCCTCTCCGGCCTTTATCCGCTTCAGCAGCCGCGCCGCGTTCGCCAGGCCGGACGCCACCGCCGTCTTGACCTCCAGCCCGTCTATGGTCGCGGTGAACGTCTTCACGCCTTCCAGCCCCCTAACCGCGCCCACTTCGAGCTTGCCCGCGGGCTTGCCGGTGACCATCCAGTGCGCCGTCCGCAACGCCGCTTCCGCCACGCCGCCGGTCGCGCCGAATATCTTACCCGCCGACGTCCGCTTGCCGAACGGATCGTCGCATTCCTCGCTGGGCAGGGCGGCCGGGTCGAGCCCCGCCTCCCGTATCATCTGCGCCGCCTCGCGCGTGGTGAGCACCGCATCTATGTCGTAGAGCCCGCCGCGCGAGAACTCCGGCCGCGCCGCCTCGAACTTCTTGGCCGTGCACGGCATCACCGAAACGCTGTATATCCGCGACGGCTCCACGCCGAGCCTCTTCGCGAAGAAGGTCTTTACCAGCGCGCCCATCATCTGCTGCGGCGACTTGCAGCTCGACACGTTCGGCAGGAACTCCGGGAACTTGTGCTCCACGAACTTCACCCAGCCCGGGCTGCAGCTCGTGAACAGCGGGAATGGCCCGCCCGCCTTTATGCGCTCCACCAGCTCGTGCGTCTCCTCCATGATGGTGAGGTCCGCGCTGAACGACGTGTCGAACACGTAGTCCGCCCCGAGCCTCCTGAACGCGGCCGCGATGAGCCCCGTCAGGTCGGAGCGGCCCATTATCCCGAATTCCTCGCCGATGGACACCGAAATCGCGGGCGCGTGCTGGAACACCACCACCTTCTCCGGGTCCTCTATGGCGCGCCACACCTCCGCTATGCTGGTCCGCTCGTGCAGCGCCCCCGTCGGGCAGGCCATCACGCACTGGCCGCAGTTCACGCATTCCGTGACGTTCAGCCCGTCGTCGAACGCAGGCAGCACCAGCGTGGAGAAGCCGCGGCGGGTGAAGTCTATCGCTCCCACCGCCTGTATCTCCTCGCACACCCGCACGCACCGGCCGCAGAGGATGCACTTCTCGGGCTCGCGCACTATGCTGGGGCTGGAGACGTCCTTGTTGGCCCGCCTGCGCTCGCCGGTGTAGGGAACCTCCCTAACCCCGGCCTCCCGCGCCAGCTTCTGCAACTCGCAGTTCCCGTTGCGGATGCAGCTCGCGCACTCCTGCTCGTGGTTCGCCAGCAGAAGCTGGAGCACCGTCCGCCTCGCCCGCCTCACGCGCGGCGAGTTCGTCCTCAC
>QNBY01000090.1 GCA_003644275.1 Planctomycetota bacterium | reverse complement strand
GCGTAGTCGGGGTCGGGGAGGCCCGCCTCGCGCGCGGCCGCGAGGGCGGCGGCGGAGGCGGTGAGCAGGGCGGGCTGGGAGACGTCCGTCCTGGAGAGGACGTCCTCTGGGCCGGAGAAGCAGAGCTCGGCGAGGGGCAGGCCGGTGACGGCCTCGGCGGTCTCGAAGAAGGGGCGGCAGACGGGGAACTCGTCGTAGAGGTCCTTGCCCATGGGCACGAACTGCGCGCCCTGCCCGGGGAACATGAAGACGGAGGCGGTCATGGGCACCTCACCATCTCACGACGGCGGCGCCCCAGGTGAGGCCGCCGCCGAAAGCGCACATGCAGATTACGTCGCCCTCCCGGAAGAGGCCCTTGTCGGCGGCCTCGGCGAGGGCGACGGGGACGGAGGCGGAGCTGGTGTTCCCGACGTGCTCGATGTTTATGAAGACCTGCTCCCGGGGGATGCCGAGCTCGCGCGCGGTGGAGGTGAGAATCCTGACGTTGGCCTGGTGGGGGACGAGCCAGGTTACGTCGGCGGGGGTGAGGCCGCACTTGGAGAGGGCCTTTTTGGTGGTGGCGACCATCGTCCTGATGGCGCGTTTGAAGATGGCCTTTCCGTCCATGAAGACCTTGTGGGCGTTCTCGTCGAGGAGCTCGTGGGTGAGGGGCAGTTCCTGGCCGCCCGCGCGGATGGTGAGGAGGTCGGCGGCCGTTCCGTCGGCGCCGGCATCCACGGCGAGGAGTTCGTGGTGTCCCTCGCGCCAGGGCTGGAGGAGCACGCCGCCGCAGGCGTCGCCGAAGAGGACGCAGGTGGTGCGGTCCCTCCAGTTGGCGATGCTGGTGAGCACCTCGGAGCCGATGACGAGGACGTTCTTCGCCGCTCCGGAGGCGACGAGGGCGGAACCCGTGAACAGGCCGTAGATGAAGCCGGAGCAGGCGGCCACGACGTCGAAGACGGCGGCGTTCACCGCGCCTATCTTGGCCTGCAACATGCAGGCGGCGGAGGGGAGGAGCCTGTCGGGGGTGATGGTGGAGACGATGACCACGTCGAGGTCCTCGGCGGAGACGCCCGCGCGCTCGAGGCAGGAGCTGGCCACCACGGCGGCCATGTCGGAGTTGGTTTCGCTTTCCGCCACCCGCCGGCGTTCCTTTATTCCGGTGCGGCGGGTTATCCATTCGTCGGAGGTGTCCACGATGCGCTCCATGTCAGCGTTCGTGAGCACCTTCTCGGGCAGGTAGGAGGCGTAAGAGGCGATTCCGACCCTGACGAGTTCAGCCATGACTCATCCTCCTTGGGAGGCGCTTCGAGAGAGACTTATCCTCTCCATCCCGGCGACTATCATATCGTTCACGCGCTTCCGCACCACCTCGGCGGTTATCTTGAGGCCGTTGGAGACGGCCTTGGCGTCGCTTCTCCCGTGAGCGATGACGCAGACGCCGTTCACCCCGAGGAGCTGGGCTCCGCCGAAGTTGGAGTAGTGTATCTGCTTCTTCACCTTGCGGAAGGCGGGTTTGGTGGCGATGCCAGCGAGGTAGGTGATGGGGGAACGTTTTATGGCGCGTTTTATCTGCTTCAGTATGAGCTCGGTGACGCCCTCCGCGGTCTTGAGGAGGACGTTTCCGACGAAGCCGTCGCAGACGACGACGTCCGCGTCGCCGTCGAGGAGGTGGTTTCCCTCGATGTAGCCCACGAAGTTGAGGTGGCTCGCGGAGAGGAGCTCGCGGGCCTCGAGCACGAGGGGGGTTCCCTTCCTTTCTTCCTTGCCGACGTTGAGGAGCGCGACGCGGGGATTGGGGACGCCGAGCAGTTTTTCGGCGTAGACGGAGCCCATGACGGCGTATCCGAGGAGGTGTTCGGGCTTGCTGGAGACGTTGGCGCCCATGTCTATGGTGAGGACGAAGCCGTCGAGGGTGGGGAACGGGAGGGCGATTCCGGGGCGGCGTATGCCCGGCAGGAGGCGCCATTTGAGGGTGGTGGCGGCGACGCAGACGCCGGTGTTGCCGGCGGAGAAGAAGGCGTCGGCCTCGCCGTTGGAGACGGCCTCGACGGCGCGGGGGATGGAGGCGTCGGTCTTGGAGCGGAGCGCCTCGACGGGCGATTCGCCCATTCCCACGGAGGGGCCGCAGTACACGGCGGAGACGTTGCCGTGCTTGGAGGGCTTGAAGGAGGCGAGGGCCCGGCGGAGAGGGGTTTCCTCACCGTACAGGACGACCTCGACACCGGGATTGCGCCTGGCGAAGTCGAGAGAGCCTTTGACGATCTCGCGCGGGGCGTAGTCGCCCCCCATGGCGTCTATGGCAATCCGGAGCCGCTCCATCGCCTATTCGAATTCGGGGTTCGGCGGCAGTTTCTCCACGCCCTTGTATTCCCCGCACTGGGGGCAGACGCGATGAGGGGGCTTCAGGTGGGAGCACCTGGGACAGGGGGCGAGGGAGGGAGCCCTCAGCGCCTGGTGGGCCCTGCGCTTGCCCTTTCGAGCCTTGGAAGAGCGTCTCTTGGGATGAGCCATTTTTCACTCCGTTTTCGGGTCGGCTTCAGCGGGACTGGACGGCCGTTATGGCTACGAGGTCCACGATGTCCTTGGCGCTGCAACCGCGGGAAAGGTCGTTTATGGGTTTCGCGAGTCCCTGGAGGACGGGGCCGACGGCCTGGGCCTTTCCGAGGCGTTCGGCGATCTTGGAGCCTATGTTGCAGGCGTCGAGGTCGGGGAAGACGAGGACGTTGGCGCGGCCGGCCACGGGGCTGCCGGGGGCCTTGCGCTCGCCCACGGCGGGGATTACGGCGGCGTCGAACTGCATCTCTCCGTCGGCGAGGATGTCGGGCCTGCGTTCCTTCACCTTCTCGACGGCGGCGCGGACCTTTCGGACGTGGGGGTGGTCGGCGCTGCCGCGGGTGGAGAAGGAGAGGAGCGCGACGCGGGGCTCGAAGCCGAGGAGGGTGCGGGTGTTGTCGGCGCTCGCTATCGCGATGTCGGCGAGCTGGTCGGGGTTTGGATCGGGGTTGACGGAGGGATCCGCGAAGACCATGACGCCGCTCTCGCCGAAGGCGGGGTCGGGATGGACCATTATGAAGAAGGAGGAGACGAGCTTGCAGCCCGGGGCGGTGCCGACGGAGAAGAGGGCGGCGCGGATGGTGTCGCCGGTGGGGCAGGAAGCGCCCGCGACCATGCCGTCGGCGATGCCGTCGGCCACGAGCCACGCGCCGTAGTAAACGGGGTCGGCGAGGAGCTTCCGGGCGTCGTCGGGGGTCATGCCGCGGTGTTTGCGGCGCTCGACGAGGCGGGCGGCGTAGTCCTCGAAGCGGTCGGGGTCGCCGCCGGGGGAGTGGAAGCGCACGCCGTCGAGGGGGACGCCGAGTTTTTCGAGGCGGGCGCGGACGGGCTCCCAGTCTCCGACGAGGTCGAGCAGGGCTATGCGCTCGGCGCATATCTCGGCGGCGGCCTCGACGGTCCGTTCGTCGTGTATCTCCGGCAACACTATCCTGGCGGGGGCGGCTGCGGCCTTAGCCCTGAATTCGGAAAGAATGTCCATGAGCGGACCTCCGGTGATTCGTTCGCAAGAGGGAAGGGAACGGGAACGAAAGATGATACGCGGTTTTGAGCGCTTCTCAAGCGACAGGAGCCCCGGGGAAAATCTCAGGGGGAGGCTATCTCGTCGAGAAGGGAGGTGAGGTCGTTCGGGTTGCCCTTCAGGACGGCGTACAGTCCGGGGCGGCCTTTCTCGTTCACTTCGTCTATGACGTCGAAGGCCCCGGTCCAGAGGACGATGGGGCCCGCGAAGCCCGCGGCGCGCAGGTCGTCCACCACGGCGGAGTAGTCCGGCACGATGGTGGCGTCCAGGACCACCACGTCGAAGGGGCCGGAGGATGAGACGGCCTCGACGCCCTCGCGGGCGGAGGTCTTCACCTCGACGGCGTATCCCTTCATGCCGAGCAGTTCTCTTGCGTAATCGAGGATGAGAGCGTCGTCCTCGATAAGGAGAAGTCTCGTCATCGTATCCGCCCCCTTTCTCTCAACGGAAAGCTCGGAGTTTCTCCATTATGCGCAAGAGGAGGGGATTGTCAACTACTTGCGGGCGGGGCGGAGGCGGGGGGTATGGTGGAGGGCGGGCCGCCTTCCTCGACGGGGGAGCGCATCCTGAAGGCGAAGACGAACTCGGTTCCGGAGCCGGGTTCGGAGTTCAGGAGGACGAGGTCGCCGTCGGCGGACTTCACGCCGCGGCGTATGACGCCCATTCCGACGCCGCTGCCGGTTTCCTTGGTGGTGAAGCCTTGCTCCCATATCCTGTCGCGGTCCTCGGGGGGTATGCCGCAGCCGGTGTCCTTCACGATGAGGAAGAGATGGCGGCCCTGCACGCGCATGTCCACGATGAGTTTCTTCACGGGGGAGTCGGCCATGGACTCGGCGGCGTTCTTGAAGAGGTTGACGAGGGCGGACTTGAGCTCGGGGGTGGCGAGGACGGTCCCGGCGCAGGGGGAGAATTCCACCTCGACGGCGGGGAAGGCGTTCATGAACTCGAGCGCCTCGGCGACCACGTCGGCGAGGGGCTTGCGGACGCCGGAGGTCCTTCCGCCCGCTATCTCCATCACCTCGCCCATCCTGGCGAGGCCCTCCATGAGGAGGCGGAAGCGCTTCTCGTTGAAGCCCTTCTCGCGTATCATCTCGGTCATGGTGTCGGTGAGGGTCTTCGCGTTCTTGAGCTCGTGGATGAGGACGCGGATTTCCTCGGCGGGGTCGGGCTTGCTGCGGGCCTTCTCGAGCTCGCGTTCCTGCCTTCGCGTCCTGAGCACGTAGGAGACGAGCAGGAAGGCGACGACGAGAAAGACTATAGTGAAGAAGGCCGTCTGCTGCCAGTCCATAACGCGGGTATCCAGAGGGCGAGAGCCGCTACGACGGGGATGAAGAACGGGAGATCGGTGTCGAGCTGCTGGAGTTCGAGGAGGAGGGCGTTTCCGAAGACGAAGACGGACCAGCCCGCGAGGGCCAGCACCTGAGGTTTGGAGAGGTCGCGGCGGAAGTATGCGTGTATGTTCAGGAGGGCGACGGCGAGGAAGGACCAGAAGTCGAAGCGGAAGAGGAAGTCCACGGTTTCCTGGTAGCCGGGGCCGAGGAAGAAGTAGGTGTCCACGGCGAGGGCGCCCGCGGGGAGGACGAGGGCGAGGACGACGAGGAGGGGCAGCGCGGCGGTGAGGGCGGCGGCGGCCACGGTGGCGAGGGAGCTCGCGACGAGGAGCATGTCGGCGGCGATGTCGGCGCTCTCGGAGGGCAGGCCTGCCGTCGCGCTCGAGGCCACCGACAGGACGGCGAAGAGGATGAGGTAGAGGCCTGTGACGATGAGGGGGTCGTGCAGGGAAAGGGAGCGGCGGCGCTTCTCTGCCATGTACGAATGATAACGGGGGTTTTGGTATCCGGCAAACGGATCGCCGGGTGGAAGCGGAAGGACAAAAGGGATATAATCGCGGCATGGGCGAAGAAAGAGGCGCCGACTACACGCAATGCCCGCGGTGCAGGGGAGTGTTCTCCGGGGATGCGGCGTACTGCCCCTACTGCGGG
>QNBY01000089.1 GCA_003644275.1 Planctomycetota bacterium | reverse complement strand
GGTTCAGGAAGAAGAACCGCGTAGCGTCCACCCCCACGGCGTCCATCACCTCGCCCAGCGTCACGAACGTCCCCTGCCTCGTGGACATCCTCAACTGCTTCTCGCCCTCGTAGAGGGTGCAGTGCTGGACGAGCAGGTACTCCAGCTTCGAGCTGTCGAAGCCCAGCGCCTTCAGGCCCGCCTTCATGGTGCTGGTGTGCGCGTGGTGGTCCGGCCCGAGAAGCACCAGCATTCGGGCGTATCCCCTCCGGAACTTGTCCGCGTGGTAGGCCATGTCGGGCGTCCGGTAGGTGTAGCTCCCGTCGGCCTTCACGAGCACGCGGTCCTCGGCGTCGCCGAAGGCGCTCGTCTTCAGCCACACCGCTCCGTCCCTCTCGTACACGAGCCCCTTCGCGCGGAACTCCCGCATGAGCTCGTCCACCGCGCCGCTCCGCTCCATCTCTTCCTGCGAGAAGTAGCCGTCGAAGCGGACGCGCATGCGCTCGAGGTCGGCTTTTATCCATTCGAGCATCTCGTCGCAGGCGAAACGGCCGAGCCTCGCGACGGCCTCCGCTTCGTCCATCTCCTCAAGCTCCCGCCCGAACAGCGAGTCGGCCTTCCTCGCGAGCTCCATCACGTACTCGCCCCGGTAGCAGTTCTCGCAGAGCTCCACGGCCTCGCCCTTGAGCTCGCGCAGGCGAAGGTACACCGACAGGCCGAGCATCCTTATCTGGTTGCCGGTGTCGTTCAGGTAGTATTCCCTCTCCACGTCCCAGCCGGCGAAGGACAGTATGCGGGCGAGGGTGTCCCCTATCGCCGCCTGCCTGCCGTGCGCCACGGTGAGCGGTCCGGTGGGATTGGCGGAGACGAACTCCACCTGCGCCCTCTCCCCGCGCGACGGGAGCCTCCCGTACCGCTCGCCCTCCGCCGCTATCCGGCCGAGCAGCGCGGCCCAGAAGGAACGGGCGAAGCGTATGTTCATGAAGCCGCCCGCCGTCTCGACGCGCTCCACCGCGCCCGCGAGTCCCTCGTCCGCGGCCGCGGCCTCGGACAGCGCCGCGGCCAGCTCCGACGCTATGGCGGGCGGGGCCTTGCGCGCGGCCCTGGCGAGCCTCATCGCGGCGGTGGTGGAGAGGTCCCCCCTTTCGAGATCGCGGGTGGGCTCGAGCGGGACCTCGAAGTCCTCCACTCCGTACAGATCGGAGACGAGATCGGCGATGATGCCCTTTATCGCCAAGGCGGCGTCAAACACCTTCTTCCTCCCATTCCACGCGCGGAGCGTCGCCCCACAGGTTCTCAAGGTCGTAGTACTCGCGGGCGTCGGGCTCGAACAGGTGCACCACCACGTCCACGTAGTCCAGCAGCAGCCAGCCGTCGCGCACCGAACCCTCGATGCCGAAGCGCTTCCGGCCCGCTTCCTTCATCTCCTTCATTATCTCCTCGGCGACGGCCTTCCCCTGCCTCTCGCCCACCGACGCTATCACGAAGAAATCCGTGACGTCCGTGAGCCCGCGCAGATCGAGCACGACTATGTCGTCAGCCTTCTTCTCGCGCGCTTTCCTCGCGCACATGACCGCCGCGGAAAGGGTCTCGTCCAAATCGTCCTCCGTATTCGGTTTCTCCGGCCCGGAACGCCCGCGCCGCGAGGTATCGGGATTGTATCTCCCTTTCCCCTTCCGCAACCGGGCGCGGCGTGTGGGGTCTCGCTACACCTTTCGTTCGGCCGCGCCTTCCCCTTCCGGCGCCGCTTGCCGGCCTGCTCTGCAACGCTTTGTCGTCACGAGAGTTACGACGGGCGGCGTATTTTGGCACGCCCCTTGCAACATAACGGTCGAACGCAAGAAAAGGAGGTTCCAATGAAACGAACGATAGTGCTCACCACGCTCTTCCTCGCGGCGCTCTTCCTGGCCGCTCCCGCCGCCTTCGCCGAGAGAGGGCCGCGCCGTCCCGACCGTCCGCGCGACCGCAGGCCCGTGCCCGACCGCATGAAGGAACGCGCCGGACGACTGCTCGATCCCTTCCGCATAGACCCCAGCGAGGAATACAAGGCCGAGATGAAGCGCCACGCCGAGGTGATGAAGAAGGTCATGGAGGACCTGCGCGACCTGCGGCTCAAGATCCGCGAGTCCATCCGCGAGGAGTACAAGAACGAGCTCGAGCGTCTCCGCAACGAGAATCCCGACGCGGAGAAGCCGCCCAAGCCCAACATCAAGGAGATAATCGAGACCGTCCGCAAGCTCTACGCCCAGGACATCAAGGCCATCTGCACCCGCATAGTGGACGAGGACATCAGGCACTCCGAGAACCTGCTCGCCATCAAGAAGAAGGACCGCGACAGGGCCGTGGAGAACCTCGGCAAGACGGTCGGCCGCTCCCTTCGCTCCGACCGCCGGCCGGGCATGGATCGCCCCCCGCGGGACCGCGGCGATCGTCCCGGCAGGCCGGGCGGCGAGCGCCCCGGCAAGCGCTGGAACGCCCCCGAGCCGCCTCCCGTGGAGAACCCCAGGTAGGCCGCCGGGCGGACCTTCCTTTCCCTCAATGGCACAGGCGAGGGCGTATGCCCTCGCCTGTCTCTTTTTCGTTCCTGGTGGGCGCGGGGGGACTCGAACCCCCACGGATTTCTCCACAAGATCCTAAATCTTGCGCGTCTGCCGGTTCCGCCACGCGCCCTTTCTCACGCTTCCTTCTCCCCGTTCACACCTTGCCCAGCAGGTACAGGATGACGGCCTTCTGGGCGTGGAGGCGGTTCTCCGCCTCGTCGAACACCACCGACCAGCGCCCGTCTATCACCTCGGCCGTCTGTTCGAACCCTCTCAGCGCGGGAAGGCAGTTCATGAATATCGCGTCTTCCTTCGCGTGGGCCATGAGCTCCGCCGTCACCTGGAAGGGCATGAGGTCCTTGACCCGCTTCTCCTGCTCCTCCGGCGGGATGTGGTAGCTCATCCAGGAATCGGTGTACACCACGTCGGCGTCCCTCACGGCCTCCACGGCGTCGTGCACGAGCTCGACGCGCGAGCCCCGTTCCGCGGCGTCCGCCTTCGCCTTCTCCAGCACGTGCGGCCGCGGCCGGTAGGCTTCCGCGTCGGGGCAGCCAACCGTTATGTCCATCCCCACCTTCGCCGCTCCGTACAGCAGCGAGTGGGTCACGTTGTTGTTGCTGTCGCCCACGTAGGCCAGCTTCAGCCCTTCGAGGCGCCCCTTCTTCTCCCGTATGGTCTGCAGGTCGCCGAGTATCTGGCAGGGATGGGAGAAGTTCGTGAGCGCGTTTATCACCGGCACGGGCGAGTGCTTCGCCATCTCTTCCAGGTGCGCGTGGTCGAACAGCCTCGCCATTATTATGTCCACGAAGCGGCCGGCGGCCTTCACGGTGTCGTGGATGCTCTCCTTGCCGGCGCCCATGGGGGAGCGCGAGGTGTCGTAGTATATCGCGTGGCCGCCCATCTGGGTCATCGCCGCCTCGAAGGACAGTCGAGTCCTGAGGCTCGGCTTCTCGAAGATCATGAGCAGCGTCTGCCGGTCGCAGGCGTTGCTGTAGGTCCCCGGATGGGCTTTGACGTGCGCCGCGAGCTCCAGGACCTTCCCTATCTCCTCGCTGCTCCACTCCGCGAGAGTCAAAAGATGTCGCATCTTGCCTCCTGTCTGTCAACTCGGATCGGGCAGTACGTGGGTTCCGGCCCGTCCGTGAAACGCTTCTTCCACCAACTCGGGCAGGGTGATTATCACCTCTTCGCCGCCGTTCTCGACGAACTCCACCGCCGCCCGTATCTTGGGCTCCATGCTTCCCGCCGCGAAATGGCCCTCATCGAGCCACTTCCGGAACTCCGAGGCCGTGGCCCTCTCTATCGGCCGCTCGCGTTCCGTGCCGTACCACAGGCAGGCGTGCGGCACGCCGGTGGAGATTATCATCACCTGCGCCCCTATCTCCAGCGCGAGCACCTTCGAGGCCAGGTCCTTGTCCACCACGGCGTCCACGCCCTCGAGCGTCCCGTCCGCCTCGTAGTACACCGGGCAGCCGCCGCCGCCCACCGCCACCACTATGTAGCCGTGGTCTATCAAGTTGCGGATGGAATGGCGCTCCACCACGCTGCGCGGCACGGGAGAGGGAACCACTCGGCGCCAGCCGCGCCCGGCGTCCTCCCTGACGGCCACGCCGTGTTTCTCCAGCTCGCGGGCCCGCTTCTCGTCGAAGAAGGGTCCTACCGGCTTCACGGGGTTGCTCATGGCGGGGTCGTCCGGGTCCACAAGCACCTGCGTCACCACCGCCACCACCTCGCGGTCGGAGACGCCGCCCCGCACCAGCATGTTCTTCATGCACTGGGCTATCATGTAGCCCATCTCGCCCTGCGACTGGGCCACGCACACGCCCAGGGGCAGCTCGTAGGCCTCGCCCGCCGCCTTCTCGGAGCGTATCAGTATGTTGCCCACCTGGGGGCCGTTCCCGTGCGTGAGCACGACGTCGTGTCCCGCCCGCACGAGTTCCGCTATCGGCTTCAGGGCCTCACGGGTGTTGGCGAACTGGCTGTAGACGGTGGGATCCTCGCCCGGCCGGATTATCGAGTTCCCGCCGAGCGCCACCACTATTTTCTTGCCCATGTCTCACCTGTTGTGGTACTCGTAATGCTGGAAGATGAGCTCGTCGAGCCTGAAGGTGGTCGCGAGCAGCGCCACGCGCACCCACATGCCGTTTCGCACCTGCCGCCAGTACACCGCCCGCGGGTCCTTGTCCACCTCGACGGGTATCTCGTTGCGCCTGGGGAGGGGGTGCATTATCACGGACGTGGGCTTCATCCTCTGCAGGTATTCCGGCAGGAAGTTGTACTTTCCGAGGTCCAGCTTGCGTCTCTCGCCCGCCACGTCCCATTCGTCCTGAAGGCGCGTCATGTATATGGCGTCGGCCTCGGCCACAACCTCGCTCAGGGAGTACACCTTGTCGTACTTCACGCCCTTGCGCTCGAGGGCCTCGGTTATGTCCGCCTCTATCTGGAGCTCCTCGGGAGCCACGAAGTACATCCTCACGTCGTTGAAGTTCGTGAGCAACAGCGCGAGCGACCTCACCGTCCTGCCGCGCTTCAGGTCCCCGCAGAACACTATCGTCTTGCCGTCTATGCCGTCGCGCTCCTCGAAGGAACGGATGAGGGTGTACACGTCCAGCAGCGCCTGCGTCGGGTGCTGGTCCTTCCCGGAGCCCGCGTTGATGACCGGCACCGGCCGCTCCGTGTTGGACAGCAGCCACGCTATCTTCTCCGCGAACCCCGCCTCCGGATGGCGCATGATTATGACGTCGAAGAACGAGGAAAACGTCCTCACCGAGTCCTCCGGCGTCTCGCCCTTCACCTCGCTCGAGGTCTGCGTGTTGCGCACCTCCGCCGCCTTCAGTCCCAGTATCTGGCAGGCCGCGTAGAAAGAGAGGAAGGTCCGCGTGCTCGGTTGCTGGAAGTAGAGCATCGCCCGCTTGTGCGACAGAAGCCCCTGCAGGAAGTCCATCCCAGCGCGGCTCTTGGCTATCTGCCTTATGCGCGTGGCGAGCTCGCTCAGGCCCTCCAACTGCTCGCGGTCGAACTGCTGGGCGAATATGGTGTGGTACAGCTTCCCCCGGTGGAAGAAGCACTTGCCCTT
>QNBY01000088.1 GCA_003644275.1 Planctomycetota bacterium | reverse complement strand
GTCCCCGAAGGGCGAAGAGGGTCCGCGCGAGGAGGGTGTTGACGGAGAGATAGGCGCCCGCGAGGCCGGCGAGGACGAGGGCGTTGAACAGGAGGCGGGAGACGAGGAGAGAGGCGGCCGCCGCGCCCGCCGCGAGGGCAAGAAGCGTCCAAAACGGCAAGAGAGGCGGGAATCGGCGGGGCCGCGTTTTCCTTTCGTCAACGTCTAACGGCAGGACGGAAAGAAAGAGCGCCAGGCCGGTACCGAGCGCCGTTCCGGGAAAGTAGCGGCCCAGATTGCCGGGGTCGAAAAGCGCGAAGTGTTCGGCCGCCACCTCGAGGGGAACCACGGCGACGAGCGCCGCGGCGAGCGCGAAGACGGCTTTCCCGCCTCCCAGGCCGTTCCTGCGCGCCGCGAGGTGGAAGACCAGCGCCGCCGCGAGGTAGCCGAGGTATATCCCGCTGCAACGGGCGCAGAGCAGGCTCGTGTTTCCGAAGAGGTGGAGGAGGCGGTCGGGCCGGTGGTGGCAGAAGGTGTAGAGGAGCTCGTCGCAGGTGGGCATCAGTCCTCGATTATCACGAGGTCCCCGATGGACACGAAATCGTACACTTCCTCCACGTCCCTGTTTCTCATGCGTATGCAGCCCGCCGAGGAAGTCTTGCCCACCGAGCTCTCGTCGCGCGTGCCGTGTATGCCGTAGTGGGGGATGTCGAGCCCTATCCAGCGCGTGCCGAGGATGTTGCGGGGATCCTCGGGGGGTATGCGCTCGTCGCCCTTGTACCAGACGGGGTCCACGTCGAGGGCTATAACCTTGAACTGGCCGGTGGGAGTCTCGGTGTTCAGGCCCGCCCTGCCTATGCCTACCGGATAGGAGCGTATGTAACGGTCGTTGAACAGGAGGGTGAGCCGGAAGAGGCTCTTTCTCACTATTATCGTGGCCTTGCCCTGGAGTATCTTCAGTTTCTGGCCGGGATAGATGGTGTCGCTTTTGAGCAGGTTGAGCCGCTTTATGAGGCCGACCTTGGTGTGGTGCTTCAGGGCGATCTTGGAGAGGCTGTCACCGGATTTCACGGTGTAGAAGACCGCGTCCCGGCAGGGGGCCACGGGCGTGAAGATGAGATAGGCGTTCAGTTTGTCGAGCTTCTTCTCGACGGCCGGCCTTTCCTCGTCGTCCGCCGCGCGCCAGAGGACGCAGTAGAGCTCGCGCAGGTCGTCCCAGTACGCCCGCTTCCCGTCCGTGACCAGCATTTCGTAGAGAGAGGGGCCGATGTGCTTCGCGGTCTCCACGGCGAGCTTGCCGTCCCCCCCCGCGTCGCTGCCCTTGACGAATATCTTCAGGGCCTCGAGCGGATGTCCGGCGTCGAAGGTGAAGGCGGCGAGCTTGAAGCAGGCGTCGGCGTAGTTGGCGCCGCCGGGGTGGTCCTCCACTATCCTGCGGAAGCACTCGGCCGCGGAGGCCTTCGCCCCCAGCTCTTCCTTCGACCTTCCGAGATACCAGAGTATCTCCGCCTTCTTCCCTTCAGGGGCGTTTTCGAGCTTCAGTTCGAACGCCTTGGCGGCCTTGCGGTAATCGCCCTTCAGGAAGTAGTCCATCGCTCCGCCGGAGGAAGCCGAGAGCTCGGCGCGGGCCTTCACGCCCACGTCGGTGTCGGGGAAGTCGCGGGCGAGCCTCTCGAGCACCTTCCGCCTGCCCTGCTCGTCGCCCGCCTTGGCGTGGGCCTCGGCGAGAAGCCAGAGGGCGGCGGCCCGGTTCTTCACCGCGCCGCCGGCGAGGGCGGCGTTTATCTTCTCGATGACCTTCTTCGCGTTGCCCGCCTGGAGGTCGGCCTTCCATTCGGCGAAGGCGTCGGAGGAGACGCCGGACGGTTCGAGCGGCCGGAGGGGCTCCAGTCCTCCTTCCTCGCGGAAGAAGAAGTACCAGCACGCGAGGGCCACCACCACGGCGGCCGCCGCCCACCACCACCCGGAAACCCTTTTCGTCCTGCGTCTCCTCCTCGCCATCGGTCTATCCTCCCTTCTTCTTCCTTATCTCGGCGGACAGGGCGGGCACCACCTTCATGGCGTCGCCCACCACGCCGTAGTCCGCCACCTTGAAGATGGGGGCCTCGGGGTCCTTGTTGACGGCGACGATGACCTTGGAAGAGGACATTCCCGCGAGGTGCTGGATCGCGCCGGAGATTCCCACGGCGAAGTACACCTGGGGCGAGACGACCTTTCCGGTCTGGCCCACCTGGTCGGAATGGGGCCGCCAACCGGCGTCCACCGCGGCGCGGGAGGCTCCGACGACGCCGCCGAGGAGCTCGGCGAGTTCCTCCAGTATGGCGAAGTTGGCGGGATCCTTCATGCCGCGCCCGCCGGAGACGATGATGTCGGCCTCCGTGAGGTCCACCTTGCCGCCCGCCGAAGCGTGGGATTCGATCAGCACCGCGCGCTTCTCGGGAGCGGCGGGGGCGGGCCTCTCCTCGACGGCGGGCTCGCCCTCGCCGGAAGCGGGGGCGAACATCTTCGGGCGGGTGGTCACCACCAACGGGGCGGGGGCGGAGAACCAGCCGAACAACTTGCCGCCGTAGAGGGAGCGTTTCGCCTTCACCCCGCCGCCGTCCGCGGCCAGTTCGAGGACGTCGCCGAGAAAGGCGGCGCGGCGGCCGACGGCGGCGAGGGGGGCTATTTCCTTGCCGCGCTGGGTGGCGGCGAAGAAGACTATGTCGTAACCGCCGTCACGGGCGAGCTCGGCGACCGCGGCGGCGTGATATTCGGGGGAATAGGAATCGGAAGGGGGCACCAGGAAGAGCTTCGATACGCCTGCGCCCGCGAGCGCATCCGCGGCGAGCCCGTCGCCCACGAACACGGCGTGCAGCTCGTCGCACCCGAGCGCGGCGGCGGCCCCGGCGGCCTCCAGCGTGGCGGTCCTCACCTTGCCGTCCCTCTGTTCCACGTAGATGAGCGCTTTCATTCGGGGACCTCCTCTCAGATGATCTTCACTTCTTCGGACAGCACGCGGACGAGCTCGGGTACGGCCTCGACGCCCTCGCCCAGGATGCGACCGGCCTGGCGCTGGGGCGGATAGGCGAGCGTCTCCAGTTTCACCAGGGCCTCGAACTCGGGTGCGGGGCGGGTGTCCACCTTCTTCTTCTTGGCCTTTATCTTGGACTTCAGGCTGGGATAACGGGGCTCGTTTATGCCCTTCTGGGCGGTGACCACGCAGGGCAAGGGGGCCTCGAGCACCTCGTGGCCGCCCTCCGTCTCGCGGCGGACGACCGCCTTGCCGTCCTCGAGGTCCAGCTTCACCGCGGAGGAGAGGAAGGGCAGGCCGAGCAGCGCGGCCACGGCGGGGGCCACGAAGCTCTGGTCCATGTCCACCGCCGTGCGGCCCGCGAGGACAAGGTCCGGAGCTTCTTCCTTCACCACCTCGGCCAGGGCCTTCGCGGTGCTCCAGGCGTCGCGGTCGGGCTGGGAATCCACGAGGTGGACGGCGCGGTCGGCGCCCATTTCGAGGGCGAGCCTGATATGGGAGACCGCTCCCTCCGGGGCGAGCGAGACGGCGACGACCTCGGCGCCCGCCCGCTCCTTGATCCTGACGGCCTCTTCCACCGCCATCTCGTCGTAGGGGCTCATGACCCACTCGACGTCCTGGGCGATGGAGGCGCCCTCGCCGGTTATCCTTATGGACGCGGCGGTGTCGGGCACCCTCTTGACGAGTACCAGAATCTTCATGTCGTTTTCTCCTTTCGGTTGCGTGAACTGGAAGGTCTTTGAGATTGTAACTTTATGTGGGCGGGCAGGCAATCAAAAAGCGGGCCGCGCCGGTTGCGAAACGGAAAAATCCCGGTAGCATTTGCACTCAAGGAGGACGAACGCATGGCCATGATCAAAGGCACGGAGATTCGCCCCGGCATGGTCCTCAGGGTGAACGGCGAGCTCTACCTCGTCGTGAAGATGGAGCACGTCACCCCCGGCAAGGGACGCGGTATCATCCAGACCAAGGTCAAGTCGCTCAGCAAGGGCAACACGTTCGACATGCGTTTCTCGCCCAGCGACAAGGTGGAGAACACCTACCTGGAGATGAAGGAAGCGGAGTTCCTCTACACGGACTCCCACTACGCGGTGTTCATGGACCTGGAGACCTACGACAACATCGAGATACCGCTCGACCAGGTGAAGGAGCAGCTTCCCTTCATGCCGCCCAACTGCACGGTGAAGATACGCTTCATCGACGAGAGCCCGATAGCCGTGGAGCTTCCCACCGCCGTGGAGCTCCGGGTGGAGACGGCTCCTCCCGCCGTGAAGGGGGACACGGCCACCAACGTTTCCAAGATAGTGAAGACGGAAACCGGCCTCGAGGTGAAAACTCCCGCACACATAAAGGAAGGCGACGTCATAAAGGTGGACACCCGCACGGGCGAGTTCGTGGAACGGGTGAACCGCTGAGCCGAACCTTCCGCCTACCGAAGGGGGTAGAGAGATGGATACCCGCATCAATGGGATTCTGAAGGCCCTGCTTCTCGGCGCCGTCGTCCTCGTAGCGTTCACCGGATGCAAACGGGGGGACGACCGCGCCAGGCCTTCGAAGAAGACCAAGGAGGTGTACCAGAAGGAGACGAACCTCCGTTACGCCGCACGGGCGATATACGAGGGTATCCAGGCCTACCGGCAGGGAAGGATCCTCGATGCGGCCCAGAAGTTCGGCTACGCCGTGACGCTCACCGCCGACATAAACGATTTCAGGCTCTTCCCCAAGGCCCCGCCCATAAAGGCGGACGCCCATTTCTGGTACGGGCTCACCGTGATGGACATATACAGGTTCGCCGACAAGTCCTCGCTCGCCATATACGATGAGAAGGGGCGGAAGATAGGCGAGAAGGCGTCCCCCGAGATAGCCATGCAGCACATAGAGCGCGCGATAGAGCTCTATCCCGCGCCCGCGCTGTACTACTTCGGGAAGGGCTACGTGTACCTGCACAGCAAGGACCCCAACACGGCCATAAAGTGGTTCAACTCCGCCATAGGGCGCGACAACGGCAATCCCGACTTCTACGCCAACAGGGGGCTCGCGTACTACATGCTGGCGCGGGACGCCGACAGCATGAGCGTGAGGGGACCCTACATGAAGCTGGCGCAGGACGACGCCCTGAGGGCCCTCTCCATCAACGACCGGCACTACCTCGCCAACGTGCTGCTGGTGAGGCTGTACATCATGGCGGACGATCTGAAGTCCGCGAAGATGGTCATCCAGGACATGGCGGACAAGAACCTGCCGGTGGACAAGGTGCTGGCGGAATACGAGAAGGCGATGCGCAAGCGCTGAGTTCCGCCTGCGGGCCGCGAGCCGACGGAGAAAGAGAAGAGGGGAGGCTTCGGCCTCCCCTCTCGCTTTCCTTCGGGGTCGTCGCCCCGCCCGCGTTCAGCGCCAGCCCTTGCGGCCGATGAGGGGCACGAAGACGCAGGGGACGTCTTCCTCCGTCTCGATACGGCCGTCTTCGCCCTTGCGCAGGATTGTGAGGCGCTGGAGCATCCTGTCCCCCACCGGCACCACGGCGACGCCGCCCGGCGCGAGCTGCTCCACGAGTTCCTCCGGGACCGCTGGGGCGGCGGCGGTCACGATTATCCCGTCGAACGGC
>QNBY01000087.1 GCA_003644275.1 Planctomycetota bacterium | reverse complement strand
GTCTTCCTCGTGGATCCCGAAAAAGACGCGGTTTCCTCCTCCCTCACCTTCAGCGGCAAGCGCGTGATGCAGCCGGTTACCTACGCGGGCGACCTCTACTGTTGCTCCTCCGACGGGATACTGCTGTGCTATCGGTCCTCCGAGAAGGGCGGCATAGAGCTGCGCTGGAAATACGACTTCCACGGGCGCATAGCCTCGTCGCCGACCTCGAACGGGGTGCTGGTCATCCCCGGCGAGAGGGGCGTTGTCACCGCCTTTCGCTGAAATCATGCCGCTCCGCCGTCCTCCCGTCGAACGCGAATTGAAGTTCTGGCCCGTCCGCCTTCCCGAATTGAGGGAGGCGCTGGAAGGGCAGGGCGGCCGCCTGTTGTTTTCCTGCCTCGTCGCCAACGTGTATTTCGACTTTCCCGGCCGGGATCCCGACACCCTTTTCCGACTGCGGATCGCTGGCGAATGCGCCGAGCTCGCGGCCAAAGGCCCCAGGCTGGCGGCCGAGACGAAGGCCCGGCCGGAGCACGAGACGCTCGTTTCAGACCCCCGCACCGCCTCCGACCTTATGGCGGCGGCGGGCGCGCGGCCCGTCTCGAGGGAAGAACGCTGGCGGGAGGAATGGGCGCTTCCCGACGGGGTGAAGGTGACTATCGACAGGCTCGCCGCCGACGGGGTGCCCCTCTACGCCGAGATAGAGGCCCCCACGGGCGAGCAGATACGTTCGGCCGCCTCCCGCCTCGGGCTGGACGGCGCCGAGTCCGCGGTGATCACTTTCGAGGAACTTTGCGCGCTTTTCGGTATCTCATTCCACGAAACGGCCGGGACCTTTCCGCCTTCTCTGCGCCTGCGCCGCGAGCCCGTTTACCCGGCTTGCCCGCCGCCCGCCCCTTCCGGGAAAGTCAGGGCCTCCGTCCCCTACCTTTCGCCGACGGGCCGGACGATAACGGTGGAACGCCGCGGGCGGGGGGGATACGCCCTGTTCGGCGCGTCGAGGCTCGCCGTGGCCGAACCCGAAGCGCTCGAGGGAATCCTGACCATGCTCCGTTGCCGCCCGAAAGGAACCCTTTCAGAATGAAAAGACGCTTGTTACGTCTCGCTCTCGTGTTGTTCGCCGTCTTCCTCGCCGTTTCCGCCCGCCTTCCGGCCGAGACCTCCGCCGCCGCGCGGAACGACCTCGACAAGCGGTCGGTCTTCATCGGCATCGTGCAGGACTCGCTCGGCACGATAGCGGCCACCTACCGCGGGGACGGCGAGACGAGCCTCGCCGCCCTTTTCAGGGCCGCATACGAGGGGTTGTCGAAGTGGGCGGCGAAGGACGAGAGCAGGGCGGAGTTCCTGAAGCCTCTTCTCGATCCGCCCCCCTCCGGCCCCACCGACTTCCTGAAGCGCGCCTCCGAGCTTCCCGATTCGCCCGACTTTCCCTGGCTCGCGGCCGCCGACGCCGCGGTGGACGCCGCGGTCCGGTCGCTGGGCGACCCGTTCTCGCATTACTTCACCCTCACCGAGTTCCGCCGCCTGATGGGGATGCTCTCCAAGGGGATGAAGGACTACTACGGGCTGATTCCCTCGCGGGCGCTGGACGGCTCGCTCTACATAGCGCACATAAAGTTCGGCAGCCCGGCCTACTACGCGGCGCTCAGGACGCACGACGTGATAACGGCGGTGAACGGCCGTAAGGTGGAGGACATACCGCGCGACGAGCTGGCGAAGATGTTCGCTCCCGACGCTCCCGCGCCGCTGTCCCTCGCCGTTACGAGGAAGGATTGGCCCGAGCCCGTCGTCTACCGGCTGGAGCCGATGGAGCGCCGCATTCCGATGGTGCTTTCCCGGATGCTGCCGGACGGCGTGGGCTACGTGAGGGCCACCATCTTCGGCAAGGGGATGGCGGGAAGGGTGCGCGAAGCGCTGGACGACCTGTCGCGGCGCGGCGCGTGGCGCTTCATCCTCGACCTCAGGAACAACCCCGGCGGCGGCGCCAACGAGGCGCTCGAGCTCTGCGACACCTTCCTGCAGGGTAGGAAGATAGTGACCATCTTCAAGATGTTCCGCGGCCTGATGGACACCGCTTCCCCCCTCTTGACGAGGGGAGACGAGTCCCCCTACGAGGACGTCCCCCTCGTCTGCCTGGTGAACCATTCCTCCGCCTCGGCCTCCGAGATGAGCTCCGGCGCGCTGCAGGACCACCACCGCGCCACCGTCATCGGCACCCAGACCTTCGGCAAGGGATGCGCCCAGGTGCCCTTCGGCGTCCCGGCGTCCCGCGGCAGGCGGTTCTTGTACCTCACCATCTCGAAGTACTTCCTGCCGAGCGGCCGCACCATCCATAAGAAGGGCGTCACGCCCGACATCGTCGTGAAGGACATAGATCCCGCCTCCGACACCTGGCAGTTCGCGGTGCTGGAGAACTGGTCCGGGACGCGGCGGTTCGTGAAGCGGGAGCTCGCCCGCTTTCCCGGAAGCGTGCGGGAGGTCGTGGAGGACAAGCGCCCCGTCACCGCCCTCCGTTCCTGGCGGCGGTTCCTCGCGCGCGCCCGCAAGGCCTTCGAAGGGCTCGACGAGCACGTGCTCGAGGTCGCCGCGCGGACGGCCCTCGTCTCCGCGTGGTGCTCCGCCACCCGCTCCATGCCGCCCTGCGATCCGGCCGACGCGGTAATGAAGGCCGCGATGGAGCGGCTCCGTTTCGAGTGCGGCGACCTGTCGCGCTGAAACTCGCAACTTTACTGCCTTCCAGCGCGTTACGCGCCCGGAGCGCCTTTTTCGGCCTTTTCGTGGCTTTTCGCTGAAACCCGCTTTATTACTGGCTTCCAGGCCAAATCCCTCTCCACCGGCCGAACGGCGGAGCCCTCCGTTCCCGTCGTCCCCGCCTCACGCCCTCACCCTTGCCTCCCCTCTCTCTTGCGTCGCTGTCCCCTGCCGATAAGACCGCCTCGAAACCCCGTTGGAATGGGCGTTTCAGCGCGTCGGGGCGGGCGGCCGCGTCTCGGGGCGCGGAAAAAATCGCGCGGATTTCTTGACACGAAAAGTCTGTCGGGGTATTATTTAGTCGTAGATAGTCATCAGTAGGCAGTCAGAGGAAGAAATAGTCAGGAGCGAGACGAGAACGATGGGCGGCGGCGGACCCCTCATAATTCACGGCAGTTGGCGCCTGAAGATAGACGCCCAGGGCCGTGTGCTCGTGCCTTCCGCGATAAGGCGGATGCTCGATGAAGCGGGCGAGCCCCAGCGTTTCGTCATCGCGAGGAGCTTCAACAACTGCCTGACGCTGTACTGGGAGTCCCTCTGGCGGCACACGGTGATGGAGGCGGTGAAGAACCTCGACGGCAAGGAGCGCTACTACTGGCTTTCCTTCATCGGGCCGTCGGCCGTCCAGGTTTCGATAGACAAGGCGGGGAGGATGACGATACCCGCCGAGCTTCGCGACTACGCGCACATCGGGTCCGAGCTGGTGATAGTCGGGAAGGTCTTCTTCCTCGAGGCGTGGGATCCCAAGCTGTTCGAGGTGGACCAGCGCGACATGGAGCGGCGCGTGGACCCCGACGACATACAGAGCAAGTTGATGCAATCTCTGCCCTGCTCCGGCTCCGGCGGGGGGGCCTTCGCGGGTTCCCCCCGTCCGGAGGACGGGACCTCCGGCGACGCCGGTCAGGGCTGACGACTTCCGTGGGGGAGGTAACAAGATGACGCATCGGAGAACGCAGGTCCTCACCGAGCCTGCAACGGCACAGGGGAACGACGTCCGACTCGGCGCGGAAATCACCATCCAGGGCGACAACCTTTTCGTCGTGAGAGTCAAGGTCCGCCTTGCCGCCGGGAAATGAGGTCATTCACGAACCCGTTCTGCTCGAAGAGACCCTCGCCTTTCTCGCGGTACGCGAGGGGGGCGCGTATCTGGACTGCACCGCAGGAACCGGCGGGCACATGCTCGCGGTGGCCCGGCTCGCGGGCCCCGGCGGCGCGGTGATAGGCTGCGACCTGGACCCCGCCGCGCTCGAGAAGGCCGAACGCAGACTCGAACAAGCCTCCGCGGAAGCTCCCATCGCTCATTGGCAACTGATCCGCTCGTCCTACACGGCGGTGGCGGAGCTCGCCGGGCGGCTGCCCGGCGGCAAGGCCGACGGGATACTCTTCGACCTCGGCTGTTCCTCCCTCCAGCTCGAGGACCCCGCCAGGGGCTTTTCCTTCTCGAAGGACGGTCCGCTCGACATGAGGTTCGACCCCGACTCCGGCCCCTCGGCCGCGGACGCCGTGGCCTCCCTGCCGGAGGACGAGCTCGCCCGCATCTTCCGCCTCTACGGGGGGGAGAGAAGGGCGCGCGCCGTGGCGAGGCGGATAGCGGCGGAGAGGGAGAAGGCTCCCATCACCACCACCGCCCGCCTAAGGGAGATCGTCGAGTCCGTCACGGGAAGGCGGACGGGCAGGATCGCAGGCGCGACGAGGGTCTTCCAGGCCCTGCGGATATACGTGAACTCCGAGCTCGAAAACGTCGAGAGGGCGATTCCGGACGCTTTCGACTCGCTGAAGGAAGGTGGGACGCTCGTGATCATATCCTTTCATTCCCTCGAAGACAGGATCGTCAAACACTCTTTCAAGAGATTGGAGGCCCTCGGCTCCGGCAGGATACTCACCAGGAAACCGATCGTCCCCGACCAGGCCGAGCTCCGAAGGAACCCCAGGAGCAGGAGCGCGAAGCTTCGCGCGATAAGGAAGGTGACGCCGTGAAACGCTCGCTGCTCGCGCCCTATGCGGCGGTGCTCGCCGTCCTCGTGATCATGGCCGTGATCTTCCTCTGGCAGAAGTCCGTCATCCTGCGCCAGGGCTACGAGATAGCGAAGCTCAAGGCGTCGGTGGAATCGGTTCGGACCTCGAACTTCCAGATGAGGACGGAGATATCCGCCGAGCTCTCCCCCGCCCGCATACTCGCCGTCCTCGGCGAGGAGGCGTCGGAGTACGTCAAGCCGCCGGAGGAGACGGCGGACATGAACAGCAAACCCGTCAGGTTGGCCAGCAAATAGAAAATCGGGAGGTCGCAATGCAGGTCGGTCGTGTTTACAAGCTCGTTCTTTTCGTACTCGTGTTCCTCATCGGGGCCGCCATCGTCATGTGGGGCAGGGCGGGAGACGAACCCTCCACCGCGCCCGCGGTCTCCGAGGCCGCCGGCGCGCCTGCGGAAGAGGCCGCCGCGGAGGAGGGGGATCTCGTGCCCCTCGAGAGCCGCGAGCCCCAGGAGCTCCCCAACCTCGAGCTCCCCTCCGAGGTGACGTACGACAATCCCTATTTCGTGCCCGGGGCCACGCCCGAGCCCTCCGCGGGGAAGGATGAGACCGGAGAGGGCGAGCTGGTGCCCCTCGACGAGAAGACGGCCGAGGAGGTGACTTCCGATCCCGAGAAGGAAGCCAAGAAGGCCCTGGACAGCCTCCCCAAGGCCCCCGTGCGCTACACGGTGAAATCGGGCGACAGCCTGGGGGCGATAGCGAAGAAGTTCTACGGCCGGGCCTCCAAGTGGCGCGTCATCGCCGAGGCCAACGGCATAACGAACCCCGCTTCCCTGAAGGTGGGATCGGTGCTCACCATTCCCGACCTCCCCGACGAAAAACGCCCCTCCGCTTCCACGGAGGCGAAGGCG
>QNBY01000086.1 GCA_003644275.1 Planctomycetota bacterium | reverse complement strand
GTCGTCGAATGCCTCCGCTGCCTCGGCGAGAGCGGCCTGCCGGGCGACATGATCCCCCTCGTCGCCGACTTCCTCTACGACAAACGCTTCGAAGTGCGCAGCGAGGCCGCCTTCGCCCTGCAAAATCTCTCGGGCGAGGACTTCGGCCTCCGCCGCGGCATGGACCCGGGCGAGCAGGAAATCATCCTCCGCAAGGTCAGGGTGTGGTGGCAGAAAAGGAAGAAGGCGGCTCCCTGAACTCCGCTATCTCCTCGAGCGGCTTCTTCGGGGGACCTGCCGTCTCCCGCCTCGGCTTCCCCATTGCGATGAGCGACACGAATCTCCACGGCTCCCCTACGCCCGCGAGCTCCGCCAGCCTCCCGGCCGCCACGACGGGGGCCGACAGCCAGCAGGTGCCGTAGCCCAGCGCGACGGCCGCGAGCAGGAAGTTCTCCACCGCCGCCCCCATCCCCAGCCTCGCCGGCGTCGTCTCCATCTCGGCCTTCAGCTCGGGATCCTCCCCCGTCCCCGGCAGCAGCGACGCCACCACGCTCCCTATGGGCCGCATGAACACCAGCACCACCGCCGGAGCGTGCCCGAAGAACGCCCCGAACCACTTCACCCGCGCCGCCCCCTCCCGGTCGTCCCCCGCGAGCCTGTCCACCTCCTCCTTCACCGCTTCCGCCATGCGCCTTATCAGAGCCCGGTCCGTCACCGCCACGAAGCGCCACATCTGCTCGTTGTGGGGGCTCGGCGCCTTGCCCGCCGCCTCTATGCACCGCTCCAGCGCCTCCCGCGGCACCGGCTCCGGCAGGAACCGCCTCACGCTCCTCCTCGCCTCTATCGCCTCGAACACGTCCATGCCGCCCTCCTACGCCTTCACCACCTTGCCCTCCGGGTCGCCCAGCCGCCCGAAGGCGTTGCGCGTGTCCACTATCAGCGGCAGCGCCCGGTACAGGGCCTCGTAGTCGAAGGAAGAGTGCGCCGTCACGAGGATCCCCGCGTCGAACGGCCCCGCTCCCTCCACCGATTCCACCGACCGCCTCGGCGAGCGCAGCCCCCCTTCCTCCGGCATCTCCGGAACCAGCGGATCGTAGTACTCCACCCGCGCGCCCAGCCGCTTCAGCTTCCTCATCACCGCCAGCGCAGGCGATTCCCTCGTGTCCGGCACGTCCGGCTTGTAGGCGAGCCCAAGCACCAGCACCCGCGAGCCCCGCAGCTCCTTGCCCCTCTCCGCCAGCGCCTCCCCGAGCCTCTCCACCACGTAGCCGGGCATGTCGCGGTTTATCTTCCCCGCGAGCTCTATGAACCGCGCGGAAACGCCTATGCTCTTCGCCTTGTGGGACAGGTAGAACGGGTCCACCGGCACGCAGTGCCCCCCCATGCCGGGGCCGGGGTAGAACGCCTGGAAGCCGAACGGCTTCGTCGCCGCGGCGCGTATCACCTCCCAGATGTCTATCCCCATCCGCTCGTAGATGACCTTCAGCTCGTTCACCAGCGAGATGTTCACCGCCCGATACACGTTTTCGAGTATCTTCGTCGCCTCCGCCGCCTTGCACGACGACACCGGCACCACCTCGCTCACCAGCGCGGAGTAGAACGCCGTGGCCCACCGCCGTCCCCGCTCGGTGTCCGCCCCCACCACCTTGGGTATGTTCGACGTGGAGTAGCGCGGGTTGCCGGGGTCCTCCCTCTCCGGCGAGTAGCACACCTCGAAGTCCTCGCCCGCGACGAGCCCCGTCTTCTCCAGCAGGGGCACGAGGACCTCCTCGGTGGTGCCCGGATAGGTGGTGCTCTCTAGCGACACGAGCACTCCCGGCCGCAGCGCGCGCGCCGCCGCCTCGCCCGCCGACCTCACGTATCCCAAATCCGGCCGCCGGTAGCGGTCCAGCGGCGTGGGAACGCATATCACGAAAACGTCCGCCTCTCGCAGCTCCGCCTCCTCCCACGTCGGGCGGAACAGCCCGCTCTCCAGCGCCTTCCTCAGCCGTTCCTCGCCCGCCGTCTTCACCCCCATCCTGCCGGAGAGCAGCTCCTCCACCCTCCGCCGCGACACGTCGAACCCCACCGTGCGGAACCCCTTCTCCGCGGCCGTCAGCGCCAGCGGCAGCCCCACGTAGCCCAGTCCCAGCACCGCCACCGCCGCCGAGCGGTCCGCCACCCGGTCCGGAAGCTCCTTCGCCTCGCCTCGCCTCATGCTTTCTCCTTGTCGGCGCGTAAAACGGCGATTTTACGCCCCTTTCCCCCCTCCGCCACCCCCGCTCCCCTTCTCCCCCGCCGGCGCGTAACCCCCCTTTTTATTTGACCTTCGGCCAACCCGGCGATAATCCTCTCCTGTCCGAAAAAACGAATTCCGCACGATCGGAGCACCCATGCCCTACTACCTCAAGAGAAGGAAACTCCCCGAGGATCTCGACTACCAGGCCGTCGGCCTCATGAGCGGCGTGGAGATTCACCAGCAGCTCTACACCGCCAAGAAGATGTTCTGCCACTGCCCCTCCCGCCGCTACAGCGAGGAGTTCCACACCCGCGTGCTCAGGCACATGCGCCCCACCCTCAGCGAAATGGGCGAGTACGACGGCACCGCCCTCATGGAGTTCAAGAAGAAGAAGGAAATCGTTTACCTCGTCAACAAGAACAGCACCTGCACCTACGAGCTCGACGACACCCCCCCCTTCCTCGTCAACGAGGAAGGCCTCGACATAGCCATCGAGATAGCCCTCCTCCTCAACTGCTCCATCGTGGACGAGCTCCACATAACCCGAAAGCAGTACCTCGACGGCTCCATACCCACCGGCTTCCAGCGCACGGCCATCGTGGGCGTCGAGGGCTGGGTGCCCGTGGACGGCAAGCGCATAGGCATAATCCAACTCGGCTACGAGGAAGACAGTTGCCGCGAGGTCTCCGACGAGCGCCACACCATCACCTTCCGCCCCGACAGGCTCGGAATGCCCCTCATCGAGGTCGTGACCTATCCCGACATGCACCATCCCATCGAGGTCGCCCGCGTCGTCGAGGTCCTCGGCAGGCTCCTCCGCGTCACCGGCAAGGTCCGCCGCGGCATCGGCAGCGTCCGCCAGGACGTCAACGTCTCCGTGCGCGGCGGCACCCGCATCGAGATAAAGGGCGTCCCCCGCATCGCCTACATCCCCATGCTCGTCCACGTCGAGGCCCTCCGCCAGGTGCAGCTCCTCGCCCTGCGCGACGAGCTCCACCGCCGCGGCTTCACCGAGCCCGACCGCCTCCTCGGCGAGTCCGCCGACGTGACCGACCTCTTCGCCCGCACCTCCCAGCCCGTGCTCGCCCGTGCCCTCGCCCGCGGCGACCGCATCGTCGGCCTCGTCGTCCGCGGCGTCTCCGGCCTCGCCGAGTTCCCCACCCAGCCCGAGCGCATCTTCCAGGACGAGCTCAAGGGCAGGGTCCGCGTCGTGGCCTGCCTCGACGAGAAACCCTACCTCATGAGCACCATAGACTTCGCCGACCACGGCCTCACCCAGGACGAGATAGACGCCCTCCACCGCCGCCTCGGCGTCACCGACCGCGACGTCGCCTTCCTCGTCTGGGGCAACGAGCGCGACTCCAAACTCGGCGCCGACGAGATACTCCTCCGCTGGCGCGAGGCCGTCCAGGGCGTCCCCTCCGAGACCCGCCAGCACTTCCCCGACGGCCACACCGACTTCGAGCGCATCCTCCCCGGCCCCGAGCGCATGTATCCCGACACCGACCACCCGCCCCGCGAGATCGAACGCTCCCGCATCGAGCGCATCCGCGCCCACCTGCCCTCGCCCCCCTGGGAGCGCGAGCGGTTCCTCTCCGGCCTCGGCCTCCCCGACGACGTGGTTTATCACCTCGCCATCTCTCCGCGCTACCATCTGTTCAGGCGCATCGTCGCGGAGCTCCCGGCCGTCTCCCCCGTCTTCGCGGGCGTCGTCCTGCACCGCGTCCTGAAGGCCCTCTCCCGCAAGGGCGTTAGGGTGGACGCGGTCTCCGACGACGCGCTGTTCGAGATATTCCGCCTCTTCGCCGAGGGGCGCATCGTGCGCGAGGCCGTGCCGAAGCTCATCGAGGCCATGGCCGATTCCCCCGCCGCCTCCCCCGCCGAGGTGGCCGCCGCCGCGGGCCTCGAGCCCGTGGGCGAGGACGTCGCCGGCAAGGTGCTCGCCGCCGCCGTGGAGGAAGCCTCCCAGCGCTCCTTCGCCGCTCCCGACAAGCGCTTCCGCTTCGTAATGGGCCGCGCCATGCACGAGCTCCGCGGCCGCTTCCCCGGCGACGAACTGAGCAGGCTCGCCTCCTCCGCGGTCTGAGCCGCCGCGGCGTTGTGCCGCCCATCAAAGGGCCGTATAATCCCTTCCTCATGAAAGCGCGCCTGACGCTCCCGCTCCTCCTCTCCCTCCTACTCGCCCTCGCCGCGGCCCGCGCGGAGGACCGTCCCTCCCACTGGACCCCCCTCGCCCCCGGCCTCTACCTATACAACTCCGGCGCCGACAACCTCTACCTCCTCGAACGGGACGGCGCGGCCGTGATATTCGGCGCCTCCGACGCCTCCATACTCGACGAGCTGGACGAGATAGGCGTCAAGAACGTGGAGTGGTGCTTCGCCTGGAACACCCGCCGCGAGCAGGTGGCCGCGCTCCCCGAGTTCAAGCGCCGCGGCGTACGCATAGGCCTGCCCGACACCAGTTTCAAGGTCGCCGACCCGCCCGTCAACCACCCCGTGGAAAAAAGCCGCGAGTTCTGGGAGAGCAACGCCTGGCGCCTCATCTCCGGCAACGTCTCCGTCCAGCCCGAGGACATCCCCCTCTTCTCCATGAAGGCCGACTTCATCTTCAAGCCCCGCCCCGGCGAACCCTGGCTCCGCATAGACTGGCACGGCCTGATGATAGACGTCTTCCGCGTCTTCACCCCCCACCGCCGCGCCGTGGCCTTCATCTTCGACGCCGGAGACGCCCGCTACGCCGTGACCGGCAGGCTCCTCCTCCCCGGCGGCCGCGTCCGCCGCCTCTGCGACGTATGGCGCAGGGAATACGACGACCTGGAGTCCGCCCGCAAGGACATCGAGTCCTCCGTCCGCCTGCTCCTCGACAAGGGCGAGGTCAAGTGTTTCCTCCCCGAGGTGGGGCCGCCCATGGAGGTGAACGAGATAGAGGACTCCCTCTCCCTGCTCGGAAAGCGCCTCTCGGCCCTCGCCTCCCTCTTCCCCCACGCCGAGCGCGTGCGCGACGCCATTGTCCCCGGCGTGCGAAAGTACTTCTTCGAGGGCGCCTCCTATCTCATCTGGGGCGGGGAAGGGCACTACCTGCTCGTGAACGCGGGCTTCCCCCCCGCGCTCGACATGCTCCCGTCCGAGGTGGGCGACGGCAAGCTCGACTACGTCTTCGTCACCGACTGCCGCGACATTCACGCCGCCAGCGTCCCCTCCCTCTCCGAGCGCATGAACGCGCCCGTGCTCGCCGCTCCCTCCGTCGAGGCGATACTCGCCCGCCCGCGGGCCTGGAACTTCCCCAAGAACGCCATCCGCCCCGTCTCCTCCGTCGCCGCCGTGAGGGAAGGGCAGGTCATGCGCTGGCGCGGCGCCGACCTCGAGTTCCACGAACTCCCCGAGCTCGGCGCAGGCCACCAGATGATGCTCATGGTCACG
>QNBY01000085.1 GCA_003644275.1 Planctomycetota bacterium | reverse complement strand
GAGGAGGAGGAGAAGGAGGAGGAAGAGGGGGAAGCGTTTCATCTCGAACCTCTCTTTTCGGGCGTCCGGCCTCCCGCGAAGAGAAGAACTCCGCGGGGGGCGGAATGTTTCACCGCGGGCCTCATTCGGTCTCGAGCGCGCCGACGAGGTCGCGGACGGCGGCGACGCCGTGGCGGGCGCAGTATTCCTCGAGCTCGCGGACTATCCGGGCCGGGGCCGCCGGATCGGCCAGGAGGGCGGTTCCCACCTGGACGGCGGAAGCGCCGCAGAGCATGAACTCCACCACGTCGAGGCCGGTCCTTACGCCGCCGCATCCCACCACGGGGAGGGATACGGCGCGGCTCACCTGATGGACGAAGCGGAGGGCCACGGGTTTCACGGCGGGGCCGGAAAGGCCGCCGTAGAGGTTTGCGAGCCTGGGGCGGCGGGAGACGGGGTCCACCGCCATGCCGAGGAGGGTGTTCATCACGGTAAGGGCGTCCGCGCCCGCGTCCTGCGCCGCGCGGGCGACGGGCACCATGTCGGCGACGTTGGGCGAGAGCTTCACGAGCAGCGGTTTGTGCGGCGAGGCGCGCCTGGCGGCCTCCACCACGCGGGCGGCGGAGGCGGGATCGGTGCCGAAGGCCATCCCGCCCTTCTCGACGTTGGGGCAGGAGATGTTGAGCTCCAGGGCGGCCACCTCGTCCCTCGCGGCCAGCTCCGCGGCGAGGCGCTCGAACTCCGAGACGGAGAAGCCGGCCACGCTGGCGAGGATGGGGACGCCCAGACCGGCCAAGGCGGGGAGGGAGGCGAGGAACTCGGCGAGCCCCTCGTTCTGGAGGCCGATGGAGTTGAGAAGCCCGCAAGGCGTCTCCCAGAGGCGCGGGTTGGGGTTTCCCGCGCGGGGATTCAGGGTGACCGATTTGGGGACGAGGGCGCCGATGGAGCCCGGCTCGAGGTAGGGGGCGAGTTCGAGGCCGGAGCCGCAGGTTCCCGAGGCCGTCATGAGGGGGACGGAAAGCTCGAGGCCCGCGAGGGAGACGGAGAGGTCGGGGCGGGGGGGCATCAAGCCGCGCCTCCTTGCGGGGTTCGGGATTCGCCGAACCAGAACAGGGCGATGAGGACGGCGAAGGAGAGCACGATGAAGGAATCCGCGAGGTTGAAGACGGGCCAGCGCCAGACGAGGATGAAGTCGCGGACGTGGCCGTAGGCCAGCCTGTCGAGGTAGTTGCCGAGCACGCCGCCGCATCCCGTTCCGGCGATTATCCAGGCGGCGAGGGAGGAGAAGCGGGGGAGGAATATCTCCAGCAGGTAGGGGACGGCGACGACGAGGAAGGTGGCGGTGAGGAAGGTGAAGAGGGCGTTCATGTCCTGGCCGATGCCGAAGACGGCGCCGGTGTTCACCGTCCTGGTTATCTCGAGCAGGCCGCCGAAAGCGGAGAAGAGGGTGTCGCGGGAGGAGGAGAAGACGAATTCCTTCGAGGCCAGATCCACGAGGAACGCCGCCGCGACGGCCAGCCAGAAAGCGTTTTTGCGCGAATCGCCGAGGCCCGACGTCATGGCGGAAAGTATATCCGCTTGAGCGGGCCGGTCAACGCGGGAGGGGACAAGGCCGCGAGCGAGCGAAAAAGGGGGAAATTCAATATCGAAAAAAATCTCCCGTTTCGGAAGCGGAATAAGTTACGAGGGCCGGACTTGAATTTCAGAGGGTCTTACGGTATCATGTATAGCAGGAAGAGAACGAAAAGGGGAAAGAAGACTCCACGGACGGAGGCGTATGAAGAACACATCGTCAGTATATCTATCGGCGGGGAAGATCGCCAAGTTGCTGGGGGTGTCCCGCGGTACGGTGTTGCGGTGGATACATCAAGGGAAGATGAAGGCGCACAGGCTGCCGGGAGGGCAGTTCAGGGTGTCCCTGCGCGACCTGCGGGAGTTCTGCGTCGAGCACGATCTTCCCGTACCGGTGCTGGCGGATCGCTCTCTGTTTCCCGACCTTCCGAGCTATCTCAGATGCGAGAGGTGCATATTCGACGATCCGCCGCGCCCGTTCATGGGGGCATGCCTGGAATGCGACGTGTTCAGGACGAAGACGACCGAGATCGCCTCGCTTCTGGACAACTACACCTTTCCGGCGGCGGCGGCCAAGGCGGATGTGCTGCTGGCGGTGAACAGGGTATGGCGGGAATTGCTGCCCGGCATGGGGCCCGGGACGCCGCTGGAACTGCTGGCCGGAGAGGAGGCGCCGCTGGAATCGGGCTTTTTCCCGGAGGGAGAGAGTTCCGCGATGAGGCGGTTGAGCGCGGCCAACCCCCTGCAGGCGGCGGGCGTCCGCACGCTGAAGTGTTTCCCCTGCGGGCTCGGAGGGGTGCGCTGCTCCCTCGTCGTGCCCGGCGAGCATTGACCGCCCTTGTGCGGATTTTGCCGACTTCCCGCCGTTTTTTCCCACACGCCGCCCGGGAGGCGGGAACGGCCGCTCGAGGCTCCGCCGGAGAAACGATCGCCGTAACTCTTTGCCGAAAACACAGTTGAAAAAAAGAGACATCCGGCGGGGCGCTGCGTCTTCGAATAAGGCACGGCAATTGATAGGTGAGGCACGAAAGAGATGGCCGATTTCCTGTTCCGCTCACTGGTCGCGTGTGTTTTCGTCGCCGCTCTCGCGGGGGGAAGCGTGTTCCTGCGGGAGGGGACGGCCCGGACGAACCGGAGGGCGGTCCGGGCGCCCGAGGCGGAGAGCGCGAAGGTCTGGAGCCCGGTCGAGGTGAAGGGGGCGGTGGACGTGCTGGCCTTCGTGCGCAGCGACAAGCCCCTGGACGAGGAATCGGTGCGCTGGTTCTTCCGTTTCATGAAGCCGCGCGGGATGGAAGGTTTGAACTGCCGGTTCCTCCCGCATCCGGGGGTGAAGAACATAGAGATGGGCAATCCCGACGGGAGCAAGTACTACACCGGCGTATTGAGGGCCACCATACTGCTGGAGACGACGCCGGGCTTCCGCCTGCCGTCGGGATTCGATCCGGCCGCGGCGGGGGACATGGAAGAGCCGCCCGGACCGCCCCTGCTGGAGCCCGCCGTAGTGATAGAGGCGAAGGTGACGCGCCGGGGGCTCGACCTGTACTGGAGCACCGCCAACATGGATTCCTCCGCCTGCCGCGTCCTGTTCAAGATAAGGAGCGGCGGCGACAAGAAGCTACCCTTTCTCTTCTGCTGCAACGAGACCGGCATCCTCTGACATACGCTCTTTCCCGACGGGAAAGGGGCCGCCCGAAGCGGCCCCTTTTCCGTTCCTCCGCGCCCGCGGAGAGGGTTCAGTAGCCGCGCGTCTGTTCCTCCATCTCCAGCAGGTCCTCGAAAATGTTGAGGTAGGACTTGTAACGCCTGGGGGAGACGTCGCCGCGCTCGACGGCTTCCTTGACGGCGCAGCCGGGCTCGTTGCGGTGGGTGCAGTCGTTGAAGCGGCAGTCGTGGATGTAGGGCTCGAATTCCGGGAAGAAGAAGCCGAGCTCGACGGCCGGGATGCCCCAGATGCCGAAGAGCTTGACGCCGGGGGTGTCCGCGATGAAGGCCTCGAGGTCGGGAGCGTGGACGAGCTCCACGCGGGTGGTGGTGTGCTTGCCCCTGCCGGTACGCTCCGAGACGGGGGCCACCCTGGTGTGGAAGTCCGGGATGAGGGCGTTCAGGATGGTGGACTTTCCCACGCCGCTGTGGCCGCTAAAGACGGCGGTCTTGCCGCGTAGGCGGTCCCTGAGCAGGTCGAGCCCCTCGCCGGTGGAGGCGCTCACGGGGAGGTAGTCGAACCCGACCGCCTCGAGCTCGTCCAGGACGGAGCGCACCTCGTCGGGGAAGCCGAGGTCCACCTTGTTCAGGAGGATGAGCAGCTCGAGTTCCTGCACCCGCGCGGCCACGGTGAAGCGGTCCACGAGGCCCGCGTTGAAGGGGGGCTCGTCCACCGAGGAGACGGCGACGAGGAGGTCCACGTTGGCCACGATGACGTGCTCCACCTCCGGGCGGAAGTTGTCGGGGCGGGAGAGTTTGGAGCGGCGTTCGAGGACCTGTTCTATGACGCCCTCTCCGGCGGCGGTGGGGCGGACGATCACCTCGTCGCCCACGGCCACCACGTTCCTGGCGCGGCGGGGGCCGCGTTTGAGCTTTCCTCTGAGCGCGCACTTCATGACGCCGCCGGGCGTGTGGACGTGCGCGAAACCCTTGTCGATGCGAACGACTTTTCCCTGCCTGGGACTCGTTTCGGTCATGGCAGGTGATTATACCCGCCGGAAGGGGAAAGATTACGAGAAAAAAAACACGAGGGGGACGGCGAGCCGTCCCCCTCGCGCGAGAGAAAGGAGAGAGCACTGCTATTTTTCTTCGGTGGAGAGATCCACGGCGAGGAATATCTCGGAAGGACAGGAGGAAAGGCGCGGTGCGGCGAGCACCGACTCCAGTTCGTCGCCCAGCGAGAAGGAGGCCACGGAATCCTTCAAGTTGGCGACGAGCGAGCGGAGCGTGTCGCCGGAGGATATCTTCAGGCGGTAGACCGGCCTGCCGTAGCCCGGGAGGAAGACGGGCGTCACGCCGCTCTCGGCGAGCGCCGCGCGGAGTTTCGCCGTTCCGGGTCCCCAGTCCTCGATGCGGACGGTGATGAGGGGAGAGAGGTCGAGCTTTCGGGCGGCGCGTATCTCGAGGCCGCCGACCGAACCGTTCAGGGTGGGGGAGAACCGGCGGTCGAATATGTCGAAGCGGGATTCGCCGCCCACCTTCATGGCGTTGGGGGGGGAGGAGACGACGTCGGGGAGGGGCGAGAAGGCCACGAGGGGAGCCTTGCCGCCGGGCCGGACGGGGGATCCGATCACGGCGATCAGCACGGCGAGGAGGACGGCGGCCACCGCCGCGGCCCTGGCGAGGAAGCCGAAGAAGGTTCGGTCGAGGGAGGGGCGCTTCCGTTCCTCCTCGCGGCGGCGGAAGTCGCGCATGACCGGCACGAGGTCAACGGGGCACTTGGGGCGCGGGAGGCTGCGGACGGCGTCGCGCACCCTCATGAGGGCGTGGAGTTTCCGCAGGGCTTGCCGGTCGCCCTCGAGAAAGACCTCGAGGAGCTTCCGTTCCTCGGGGGAGAGATCGCCGTCCAGATAGCGGGTGAGTTTTTCCTCGTCGAACTCGCGGCTCATGCCTTACCTCTTGCGATTTTTTGACATGCCCGCCCGCCGTTTGTTCCCGGCCGAAAGCAAACCCCGCCGGAATCGGTTTTCCGGCGGGGTTTCCGGCGAAAAGGAACGCCTTTTTCAGCGTTTTTCCAGCGTCACCTCCACCGTGGTTTCCTTGCCGTCCCGCAACAGAAGGATCTCTATCACGTCGCCGGGCATGTGGGAGGCGATGACGTCCTTCAGGCGGCGGGGCTCGTCAATGACGACGCCGTCGGCCTCGAGTATGACGTCGCCCTTCTTCAGGCCGGCCTTCTCCGCGGGAGAATCCTTGCCGACACGCTCCACCACCACGCCGGTGGGTTCGGCGAGGCCCAGTTTGCGGGCCTCTTCCTCGGAGAGGGGGGCGACGCTCACGCCGAGGAAGGCGGAGGGCTTTGCGCGGTCGGGCCGGTCCGCCTCGGGGGGGGGCACTTCCACCTCGATCCCGCCCCTGGCCTCTACAACGGGGTTGACGGGGTCGAGGGCGTCGGGATCGTCCACGGCGGTGTCCACCGCGTCGGCGAGGGTGTCG
>QNBY01000084.1 GCA_003644275.1 Planctomycetota bacterium | reverse complement strand
TAATCTCTAAAGTAATAGAGAGCCTACGGAGATATGAGGCTGTCGATGTTGCTATTCCTGCAGCGGATACAGTTATCAGGGTTGACGGTGACATAGTTACGGAAATACCGGACAGAAGCAAATTGATGCTGGGACAAACACCACAGGGTTTTCGCCTTTCGGTGTTAAAAAAGGCTTATGAGTTATTTACACAAAATCCGGTGAAGGTCACGGATGATTGCGGCCTTGTTGTCAAGTATGGCCTGGGACGAGTGGGTGTCGTTTGTGGGGATAGATTCAACATGAAGGTGACGTATCCTGAAGACCTATATTACGCCGACAAAGTCTTCCAGGTTAAGTCTCAGAGCCTTACCAATGTTAGTAGTGACCACCTTGCTGATTTGGCGGATAGGGTTATCGTTGTTTTTGGAGGGAACAGGGGGATTGGAAGGCGTATTTCTGAGATGGCAAAAGGCTTTGGCGCTCGCGCTTATGTTTTTTCGAGACGAAACGGCTGTGATGTTTCGAATGTTAAGAGCGTCCAAAAGGTTTTGCGCGAAATTTACCAAGATGAAGGGCGTATAAATTATGTTGTAAACACTGCTGCGCTGTTGCGCATGGGAACCTTGGATTCGAGATCTTATGAGTCGATAGCCGCGGAGATGACGACGAATTATTACGGAACGATTGTTGTTGCAAAGGAAAGTTTCCGATATCTTGCAGAAACTAAGGGTTCGTTGTTGCTTTTTACTTCTAGTTCCTATACAAGGGGAAGAGCTTTCTATTGTGTTTATTCTTCCACAAAGGCAGCCGTCGTGAACGTGGCTCAGGCGCTGGCGGAGGAATGGGCTCCATTTGGATGTTCAGTAAACGTTATCAACCCGGAACGAACGAATACGGAAATGAGAAGGGAAAACTTTGGGCTGGAGAACCCTTCTACTTTGCTGGATCCCGATCAAGTAGCGAAGTTATCGTTGTTGGTATTGTTATCCGATTTTACAGGGCAGGTAATTGATGTAAGAAGAAATTTGTCCGGCAATTCTTTGTAAGAAGCGTTGGCTGACAGCTTGTTGTTTTCCTGAAATTCCGCGATGTCCAGCCCGCACAACCTGAGCACCCACCGGGCTCGCGGGGGTAGGTTATGGGGATGTAGCGGTGTATGGGGTCGGCGATGAGGTTCACGCCGTGGTAGTGGTCCGTGGCGAAACGTTCCTCGGAGCTCATTCGGTCACCTCTCCGAAGGGGAGGACGTAGAGGGGCCTCTCGTTCTCCGGCAGACGAAGGCAGGAAGCCACCTCGGCGTCGCGGAAGGCTCCCACGCCGCACGTGCCGAGGCCGAGCGCCTCGCAGGCGAGGTAGGCGTTCTGGGCGTAATGGCCGCAGTCCAAGGCGGCGTATCTCTCCGCGCGCCCGCCGTAGCGGGCCGCTATCCGCCCGATGTCCGCCGAGAACGCCAGGGCGGCCGGGGCCTCGAAGACGAGCCGCTGGCCGAGACAGGCGGCGCAGAGGGCTTGCCGCACGTCGCCCTCGAAGTGGATCTCGAGCGCGTGCTCCAGCGGCAGGTAGCGGTACACTCCGGGTTCGAGCCCCTCGACCTCCCTCGCCACGAGCCTCACCGTTATCGCGTGTATGCCGCCCGCCGAAGGGGCCGCCCGGTGGTGGTTCCTCGCGCCGGTGAGCCCCGCCGTATAGAACAGCACGGCGGCCGCCGAAGCGAGAGGAAGGGGAGCCTCGGCGAAGGAACGGCGGCTGCGGCGTTTCCTTATCGCCTCGAATACGTCCATTCCGGCCGCGGCGGGCGGTTCGGGAAGGGATATCATATCCTGCTCCTTTCCGGCGTTCGGGTGCGCTCCAATTCGAGCAGAAAAGACTTCCACCCGCGGCCCGCGCTGAACCCGCCCTCGCTTCCGTCCGCCCTCACCACGCGGTGGCAGGGGACGAGCAGGGGAAGGGGGTTCGCGCCGAGCGCGCGTCCTACGGCCCTCGCGCAGCGCTTGCCGAGGGCGGCGGCCAGGCGGCCGTAGGTGACGGTCGTTCCCCAAGGCACGCGCATCGCCTCGCGCCAGACGGCGGCGCGGAAGGGAGAAGCGGCCTCGAAGACGCGCGGATCGGGACCCAGCGCGAGCAGGGGGGCCGGATCGCCCGAGAACCAGGCGAGCAGGGCGGCTCCCGCCGGGGTGGAGGCTCCCTCCGCGGCCCGGGGCTCGTCGCCGGGGCGTACCTCGCCCGCGAGGACTATCCGGCTCAGGCCCGCGGGGGAGGCCTCGAACAGGACGGCCCCGCCCGCGCCTACGCGCAGGGCGCGCTCAAGCATCACCGCCCCCCAGTTCCTGGAGGCGGCAAAGGTCGCGGTAGATACCGCTCTTCTCCACGAGTTCCTCGTGCCTGCCGACGGCCGCGACGCGCCCGGCCTCGAGGACTATTATCTTGTCCGCCTTCCGTATGGTGGAGAGGCGGTGGGCTATCACGACGGTGGTTCGGCCCTTCATGAGTTTTTCGAGGGCGTCCTGGACGGCCTTCTCGGACTCGGAATCGAGCGAGGAGGTGGCCTCGTCCAGCAACAGCAGGGGGGCGTTCTTGAGCATGGCCCGCGCGAGGGTTATGCGCTGCCTCTGACCGCCGGAGAGGTTGCCGCCGCGCTCGCCTATCACGTAGTCCATGCCCTCGGGCAGGGTGCGGGAGAACTCGGTCACGTAGGCCGCCTCGGCGGCCGCCATGACTTCCTCCCTCGTCGCGTCCGGCCGCCCGTAGAGGATGTTGTTGTAGATGGTGTCGTTGAAGAGTATGCTTTCCTGCGTCACGAGGGCGAGGTTGTCCATGAGCGAGGCGTGCCTTATCTTCCGGACATCGAGCCTGTCTATCAGCTCCGCCCCCTCGTCCACGTCGTAGAAGCGGGCGATGAGGTTGAAGACGGTGGTCTTGCCCGCGCCGCTCCGCCCCACCAGCGCCGTCATGCGGCCCGCGGGGATGGCGAAGCTGACGTCCTTCAGCACGGTTTCCTCGGAGTAGGCGAAGGTAACGCGGTCGAACTCCACGCCACGCCTTACGCCGTCTATGTCCACGGCGTCCGGAGCGTCCTTTATGTCGTTTTCCGCCTTCAGGATTTCCTCGATGCGCGTTATGGCCGCGAAGGATTCCTGCAGCGCGTTGTGGCTCTTGGAGAGCGCCTTTATGCGCATGTAGGCGGGCGACAGCAGGAAGATGAAGGGCACGAGCGTGGTGAGCGACATGTCCAGCACGCCCTTGAAGGTGAGCCAGGTTCCGGCGGCTATCATTGTCAGCACGAGGAAGTAGGTGAGCCCCTCCATGACGCCCGCGTTCAGCGCGAAAGCCTTGGCCGCGCGCATGGTGGCGCGGAAGAAACGCCGACTGACGTCGAAGAAGCGTTTCTCGGAGGTCTTCTCGAGGCGGAACGCCTTTATTATCTTGATGGATTCGAATATCTCCCTAAGCGCCTCGGTGAGCTCGCCCAGCCACTTGAGGCTCTCCTCGGAGGCGCTGAGTATCTTCTTGCTCGCCCGCCTCACGAGATAGACTATCGGCGGCAGGCCCACGATGATGATGAGCGAGAGCTTCCAGGACAGATAGAACAGCGTGGGGATGAGGATGAGCAGGCTCACGAGGGGAGCGACGAACTCGCCCCAGAATATCTCGAACGCGCGCTCGGCCTTGAGTATGTCGTTGGTGGAGCGGGAGAGCAGGTCGCCCGACCTCTTGCCCTCGAAGAAACGCAGCGGCAGCGTGAGTATGTGGGAGGTGAGCCTCCGGCGCAGGTCCACCGATATGCGGTAGGTGACGTACTTGCGCAGGAAGATGGACGAACCGTGGAAGACGAACATGCCCGCTATGGCGGGCACGCCCCACTTGACGAGATCCATGAGGGCGGCGAGGGAGGCGGCCTTCTGTTCGTCCGTAAGGGCCGTCACGTCCGCCACGTCGCGGGGAAGGACCGAGGTGAGGGCGTTCAGCAGCGTGGCGAACAGAACGAGCGAGCCCGAATGGCCGAGCACGGCGAGGAAGAACAGCGCGATGAACAGCCGGTAAGGCTTGCTGTACTTGAATATGAAGTCCTTGCGAAATCGGTAGCTCACCCGCGACCGTCCAGTGCCTTCATGCAGACCTCGAATACCCGCTCCGGCTCTATGGAGGCCAGGCAGGGCGGCGGCATTGTATGACATTTTCGCCTGTAGCACCCGGCGCAGTCCAGCCCGGAGCGCACCACGAAGCGTTCCTGCCCCCAGGGCGCTACGCGCTCGGGGGAGGTGGGGCCGAAGATGGATACGGTGGGCGTTCCCAGGGCCGCGGCGAGGTGCATGGGGCCGCTGTCGTTGGAGACGACGAGGGCGGCTGCGGCGAGGGCCGCCTTCAGGCCGCTGAGGGTGGTTCGGCCGGAGATGTCGAGGGCGGCGGGGCCTATGGCGCGGGCCGTCTCGGCGCAGAGTCCGGCCTCCGCCGCGGAGCCCAGCAGCACGATGCGCCTTCCGGTGCGGCGGTGCAACTCGCGGCCCAGCTCGGCGAAGAAGGGGGCGGGCCAGCGCTTTGTCTCCCACCTCGCTCCCGGCACGAGGACGACGGGAGGCTCGCCGCCCGCGGCGGCCAGGAAACGCTCTTTGTCCTCTTCGTCCGCCGACAGGCCGAACTCCACCGGGGCGGTATCCGCGCCGAGGAAGGCGGCGATCTTCATATAGCGTTCCACGGCGTGCTCGGCGAGGCGGTCGGATGCTATCCTATGGGTGTAGGCGAGGCGGGAGAACTCCCTCGCGTCCGAGTAGCCCACCCGTAGGGGCGCACCGGAGAGCCAGGCCGCGATGCCGCTCCGGGCGAGGCCCTGCAGGTCGGCCGCGACGTCCCATCCTCCCGGCCGGAGGCGCGCCCGAAGCTCGCGGAAAGCGCCGAAGACGCTCCCGGACTTGAGGCGGCGGTAGGGGAAGGGGACTACCTCGTCTATGCAGGGATGGCCTTCCAGAAGCTCCGCGAGGGCGTCGGAGACCAGGAACCCGACGAAGCGGTCGGGGAAGGCGCGCTTCAGGGCGCACGGGACGCAGAGGCTCTGCACCACGTCGCCGAGCGAGGTCGGCTTCACGATGAGCAGCTTGCGCCAGCGGGGCGCGCCGTTCTCATTCGCCCGTTTGTTCACTGTGCTTGTCCAGCGCCCTTATGAGATTGAGGAAGGTGGTCTTCTTGGGTATGTCGGTGGGGTATATCTTCCATTCCTTCATTGCGCGCAGGCGCACCGCCTCGGAGACGCCTTCGATGAACTCCCTCATCTCTTTCTTGTCCATGCCGCGCGCCTTGCGGTAGGCGTCGAAGAAGCGCAAGCGGTCCAGGGGAGCGATGCGGGGATCGAACACGAAGTTCGCGGCCGCCATGTCGGCGTACTCTTTCGCGCGCCGGAGCACGGGCCGGACGTCGAACTCGCCGCCCGCCTCCAGCGCCACCTCTACGCCCCCCTTCTTCAGGCGGCGGACGAAGACCTGGGCGGGCTCGGTGATGCCGGCCACGTAGCCGCGGGCGTGTGTGCTCCCCAGCGCCGCGCCCATCCCGCGCCAGGCGGCGCTGCAGAGGGGATCGGGCACGCGGGTGAGGGACGCCAGGAACTCCGGCAAGGGCAGGAAACCGGGCGGGAGGCGGAAGGCCACCACGGTGTCGAGGGGACGGAGCCCGCCGCCCCGTTCGAGAAAGGCGACGGGGCGGACCGTGGGGAGCCCT
>QNBY01000083.1 GCA_003644275.1 Planctomycetota bacterium | reverse complement strand
GTCTGGCCGTAGTCCAGAATCTCGATGGCCGCCGAGCCAGGGTCAAACTGCACATCGTCACCCCCGTAGTGCACCACAGGATTGCCCGCATAGTCGTACAGGTAAAAAGACGACGGGGCGGTCTCCACTGCCTGGCGGGCCACATCGGGCGGGATGTGGGCTACGCGCCCGTCTTTGTCTATTTTGGCTCCGACGTCGGCCAGGAGTGCCAGCGCCTCGTCGGAGTGGATGCGCACGCCGGGGTCCATCAGCAACTCGTAAGCCTCGGCGATGATGCGCTCCACTGTAGCTTGCTCCAGTAATTCAACTTTCGGTCGTAACATCGTTCCCTCCACAGCAATAAAGGCAGACCCGAACCTGCCACAGGGTCGAATTCTCGTCGGACATTTACCCTGAGCCAGTATCAGAGACCTGCCTCTAGAAGAGGACGAGGGCAAATCACTGTCATAGTTTCGACCTCCTCAGACGTGCTATCGCGGTGTAACGGTGAGTTTCTCCTCCTGGCAGCGATGGGCTGCGCGGTATAGCGGCCACATAATAGCATAGAGTGAGGGCTTTGTCAACTCGAAAAGTCAGGTGCCCGGCACTTTGTAAGTGCCGGGCACCTGCACGCTTACCTCAGTAGTTTAGCCGCCGCTCGTTGCCAGCTCGCAGGCGGGCGATGTTGGGCCGCAGGGCGAAAACTATCACTGCTGCCGAGAGCAAGCCGTACAGGGCGTAGTACCCGTAGTGGGAAAAAGGTGGATAAACAAAAGCCAGGATTAGAAACGCCACCGGCACCAGGCCAGCGACAATCATCGAGGCCACCGATGCGTAGCGGACGATACGTATGGCCAGGAGCAAGATTACACCCAGTGCCAGGGCCACCAGCGGGGAAAAGGCAGCAACCACGCCCAGGTTAGTCCCGGTGCCAGCCCCTCCACGCCAGCCCAGGAACACCGACCAGTTGTGGCCTATCACCGCCGCCAGGCCAGCCACGACCTCGGCCGCCGCTGTGCCCACAAGCCAGCGAGCCAAGAGCACGGCCAGGGTACCCTTGAGGACGTCGCCCGCGCCGGAGAGAATCGCCGCGCCAATGCCCGCCGCGCGGTATACGTTGGTGCCACCCGTGCGCCCACTGCCATATTGTCGTACATCCTCCCGCTTGAACAACCACACCACCAGGTATCCCACGGGCACCGCACCCAACAGATACCCCATCACCGCTGCCAGCACGTGAAACAAAATAACCATCTCAGCCTCCTGAAGATTTCATCAAGTCACCGCCGTAGGGGGCGCCTGTGCCCCTACCAGTCGGTTTTAGGCGAAGCAGCAACAGACGCTTCCACCTGATAAAACACCGATACCCCATGCTGGTTGCGCAGGGCTGTTCAGTTCGATGCTATGCTTCCACCCTCACCCCCAACCCCTCTCCCTCGTAGGGCGAGGGGCGTTGGCTCCCTCTCCCCCAGGGGAGAGGGCTGGGGTGAGGAGGAGAATTGAACAACCATGGCTGGTTGCGTTCCCCCGGAGCCTATTTATCTTACCGCAAAAGTGCAGAACGCGCAACCTGCGCAAGTCCTTACCCTGCCCGCCTTGACCAAAGGGGCGTTCGGTGTTATGATAGGCATCACAGTTTCACAGCAGCATCCACTGAGGGAAGACCATGCCCAGCACAATCTTTCTCGTCTTTGAACTCACTGTGTACGTTCTGGCCTTGTTTTGCTTGAGCCACGCTCTGCATCAAAACCGCTATCGCGCGTTGGAGTTCGTCGTTGGCATCGTCTACGGCCTGCTCCTAGAAGCAGCGACCATCTGGCAGCTCCAGGGTTATCACTACGGTCGTTTCCTGGTGATGTTCGGCGAGGTGCCGCTGTGCGTTGGCGTGGGATGGGGAGTGATCATCTATAGCGCGATGGAGACCAGCGACCGCTGGGGATTAGCACCCTGGGCCCGCCCACTGGCCGACGCGCTCCAGGCCTGGAATATTGACCTCTCCATGGACGCGATAGCCATCCGCCTGGGCTTCTGGACCTGGGCCGTCCCGGGTGAGTGGTTCGGTGTGCCGTATGGGAACTTCTTCGCCTGGTTCGTGGTGACAGCCTCGTTCTCCGGTTTCATCCGCCTGCTGCGCGGTTGGCGAGAGCGAGGCGCGCTCGGCTACCTGTATCCGTGGCCGGCTGTTCTGCTCTCCCTGGTCATCCTGCTCTGGCTAGACCAGGTCTACGTGGACTTCGCGTACCCCCGTGGTCTGCAACTTACTGTCCTGGGTGTACTGCTCATGCTAGGGCTGAGCGCGCTGTGGTTCGCACGGCACACCCTGCGCCCGCCCCGGTCGGTGGACTGGCCGGTGGCGCTCGTGCCCCTTGTCTTCCATGTGTACTACACTGCCGCGCTGTTCCTTCACGGCTATCACCGCCAGACACCGCCGCTGGCCATTGTATCCATCGCCATGTTACTCCTGGGCCTGGCCGTGCACCTGCTGCCCTGGCTGCTCCGTCGCCGCCCGTCCACCATTGATCGGAGACCAGTATGACCCCCGACGAACGCCGTGGCCTGTGGTACGTGGCCATCGCCGTGTTTTTCTTCTCCACCAGCCCCGTCTTCATTCGCTGGGCCGCTCCGCTCTCGCCCTACGTGATCACCTGCGGGCGGATGATTATCGGGGCCATCTTCGTCTACCTGCTGGCCACACTGCAGGGACTTCGCCCCCATTGGCAACGGGAGGACCTGGGCCGCTTCGTGCTTTTCGGACTGATCACCGCCCTGCACTTCCTGTGCTACATCGCCTCCCTCAGTTTCACCACCATCGCTCACTCGCTGGCACTGACCTATACCTCGCCTATCTTCGTCACGCTGTTCACTCGCCTATTTCTCAAGGAACCCATCGCCCGCCGGAAGTACATCGGCGTGGTGATCACTGTGGTCGGCATGGCGATGCTGGCCGGCTTCGAGCCGCAACTCACCCCACGGATGATGGTCGGTGACGCGCTGGCCCTGGGCTCGGCAGTGGCCTTCGGACTGTACTCGGTGGCCGGGCGCTCGCAGCGGGAGCGGTACCCGCTCTTCACCTACGCCAGCGGGGTGTACGGCATCGCCGCTCTGTGGATGCTGCCCCTGGCCTTGATGACCTACGCCCCGCCGCCCAGTTTGGTCGGGCCTGCGCTTTCTATCCTGACCCTGGGTGTGCTGCCCCTGGGCCTGGGCCACACGCTATACAACGCCGCGTTGCGCCGCACGCATCCCACCTATGTCAACCTCATCGCCACCCAGGAGGTGACCGGCGGGGTGATCCTGGGCGTGTTGCTCCTGGGCGAGGTGCCAAGCGTGCAGTCGCTCGTCGGCGCGGCGGTGATGCTGGTCGGAATTGCCCTGGTGCTGGTGTAGGACGGCGGATTGTAGGAAAGTATCAGATCGTAGGAAAATAACAGATTGCTCAGAAGAGAGGAGGCTGTCATGATTCGTGTAACCTGTTTCAAATGCACGCACAAGTTCAGCGTGGACGAGGTCGCGCTGCTGGCCGAACAGGCCGCTGCTGAGGGCCAGGAGGGGGACGAGGTCGCGAAACCGCGTCCCAAACACCTGGTCGTCGAGTGTCCCTTCTGTCGCAAGATCAACAAGGTATCCCTGCCCCGTCCGCGCCGTCGCCGGCGACGACCAGCCGCCAAATGAGTGCCGGTCCCGTGGCCCGGCCCACATCATGATTCAGGAGCACAATCCATGCCCAAGACACTGACCATCATTTCACACACTCACTGGGACCGTGAGTGGTACCAGCCCTTCCAGGAATATCGCATCCGCCTGGTGCGCCTGATGGACAAGCTACTCGACATCCTGAGCACCGATCCCGACTACCGCTATTTCATGTTGGACGGGCAGACTATCGTCCTGGAGGACTACCTGGAGGTCTGCCCCGAGCGCGAAGCCGAGATACAGCGGCTCGTCCAGGAGGGACGGCTGCTCATCGGCCCGTGGTACATCCTGCCCGACGAGTTCCTGGTGGGGCCGGAGGCCACGGTGCGCAACCTGATGCTCGGCGACCGCGTGGCGCGGCGCTTCGGGTCGAAGATGCCCATCGGCTACGTGCCCGATCCTTTTGGCCACATCAGCCAGCTCCCACAGATTCTGCGCGGCTTCGGGATGGACGTGGCCTGCTTTTGGCGGGGAGTGGACGACGCGCCCACTGAGTTCCGCTGGGCCGCACCCGACGGTACCGAGGTGCTCGTCCTGCACCTGCGGGATAGCTACGCCACCGCCGCCTACCTGCCAGCAGATGAGGATGGATTCGTGGCCGCCATTCAGCGCATCGTGGACAGCCTGTCTCCCCACGCCCCTACTGACTACCTGTTGGCCATGAATGGCGTTGACCATGCGGAGCCGATGCCGGAGCTTCCACGGCTGATCGCTGCTGCCAACGCCCGCCTGCCCGACGTCGTGCTGCGCCACGGCACATTGCCGCAGCACGTTGCCGTCGTGCGCGCCGCCGCCCCGAAGCTGGAACTGCGGCGTGGTGAGATGCGCTGTCCGCAGCGCGCGCCGCTACTGCCTGGCGTCTTCTCCGCCCGGATGTGGATCAAGCAGCGCAACGCCGCCGCCGAGACCTTGCTGGAAAAGTGGGCCGAGCCTTTCAGCGCCGTGGCAGCCATCGTCGAACCTGGCACCCCAAACCTGCAACCTCTGATCCGGCAAGCCTGGCGATATCTGATTCAAAATCACCCCCACGACTCCATCTGCGGCTGCTCAATTGACCAGGTGCATAAGGAGATGGACGTCCGTTTTGACTGGGTGGAGCAGATTGGCGAGGAGGTCACCCGCCAGAGCCTGACGGCCATTGCCAATGCAGTGGATACGGCGTCGCTAGACACTGGCGAGCCGGTGGCGCCCATCGTCGTCTTCAACCCTGTGGCCGGCCCCCGCACCGACCTGGTGACTGTCCGCGTCCAACTGCCCGGCCGCCTGGAGCATTTCACCGTCAGCGACGAGGCGGGACAACTGGTGCCCTTCCAGGTGCAGCAGCGGTACGTGGAGGAGTTCGGCACGCTGCACCTCACTCGCGCCGAGGCGATGAGCATGATCGGCACGGTGGAGAGTGGGCATATCATGGGTCATCCTATCCAGGAGATACACATTGAGCGAGGACAGGAGGAGAACGAGACAGACCTGGCTCGCGTGGATGTCACCCTCCTAGAGGGAGGCCATCCTGATCTGCAGACCGTTCGCCGGGCGATGGACACCATTGGCGACTGGATGGACGACGAAAGCGTGAAACGCTATCACGTGCGGCTGCACTTCGCCGCCACGGTGGAGCTGGCCTTCGTCGCCCAGGACGTGCCCGGACACGGCTATCGCACCTTTGCCATCCGCCCGGCAGGCGCATCCTGTCATTCTGAGGAGCGAAGCGACGAAGAATCTCGTTGTCGCGATGAAGGAGCCCCCATCGAGATCGAGAACGATTTCTTCATCGTGGAAGCAGACCCCACCACCGGCACCTTCGCCCTCACCGACAAAGACGGCGGCACGGTACTTCGGGGTCTGAACCGCTTCGTGGACGGCGGTGACCGGGGAGACGAGTACAACTACTGCCCGCCGGAAACCGACCGCGTGGTGGACGCTCCCGTCGCCCCGCCAGTCATCCGCCTGGTAGAGTCCGGCCCGGCGCGACAGACCTTGCAGATCGAGATGATCTACCGCCTGCCCACGGCCCTCACCGCCGAGC
>QNBY01000082.1 GCA_003644275.1 Planctomycetota bacterium | reverse complement strand
TTCCCCTCCGAGACCCGCTCCGTCTTCTGAGCGTCACTCTCTCTTGGGCTCGTCGTGTCCCTTCTTCTTCAGGTTCCTCCAGAACGCCAGCCGCTTCTTCAGCTCGCGCTCGAATCTCACTTCCTCGGGTTCGTAGTACCGCCTGCCTCTCAGGCCCTGCGGCAGGTATTCCTGCGCCACGTAGGAATAGCGGTAGTCGTGCGGGTAGCGGTATTCCGCGCCGAACCCAAGCTCGCGCATGGTGCGCGTGGGCGCGTTGACGAGGTGGTCCGGCACGGGGGGAAGCTCCCCTTCCTCCACGTCCTTCCTGGCGGCCTTGAAGGCGCGGTAAACCGCGTTGGACTTGGGCGCGCACGCGAGGTACACCACCGCCTGCGCCACCGGCAGCAGCCCCTCCGGGTCCCCCATAAGGCGGTAGGCGGAGAGGGCGGAGGCGACCATGACCAGCGCCTGCGGGTCCGCGTTCCCCACGTCCTCCGCGGCGAAGTTGAACATCCTGCGCAATATGTAGAGGGGGCTGTCGCCGCCCAGCACCATGCGCCAGAAGTAGTGAAGCGCGGCGTCGGGATCGCTTCCCCTCATGCTCTTGTGGAAGGCGGATATCAAGTTGTAGTGGGCGTCTCCGCTCTTGTCGTGGTAGATCGTCCGTTCCTGGACCGCGCGGCGGATCTCGTCCTTCGTTATGACGCTCCCGTCCGGCAGGGCGGAGGCGGCGAGCTCCAGCATGTTCAGAAGCGCCCGCGCGTCGCCGTCGGAGAGCGTGCAGAGCAATTCGAGTGCGTCCTCCTCCAGCGAGAGACGCCGCCCGCCCAGCCCGCGTTCCTCGTCCTCCAGCGCGCGGCGGGCTATCTCGGCGAGCCTCTCGCGGGTGAGGGCGGGAAGGCGCACCACGCGGCACCGGGAGAGCAGGGCGGGTATCACCTCGAAGGAAGGGTTCTCCGTGGTGGCTCCCACCAGCACGATGGTCCCGTCCTCCACGTGCGGAAGGAAGGCGTCCTGTTGCGCCTTGTTGAAACGGTGTATCTCGTCCACGAACAGCAGAGTGCGCTTTCCGGCGTCGCGCCTCCGCCGCGCGGCGGAAATTATCCTCCGCACGTCCGCCACCCCCGCGAGCACCGCCGACATCCTCTCGAAGGCGCAGCCGCTCATCCCGGCCAGAAGGCGGGCCAGCGACGTCTTCCCGCTTCCGGGCGGCCCCCACAGGATGAGGGAGGGAGGCGGGTCCGAGGCGGCGAACCTCGCCGGAAGCCCCTCCGGCCCGGTGAGCTCCTCCGGCCCGAGGAACTCCTCCAGCGAGCGGGGACGCATGCGCTCCGCGAGCGGCGCCGGCACCCGCGCCTTTCCGTCCTCTCCGCCTCCGAACAGCGTGTCCATCTCTCACCTCGTGCAAACCGGCTTTCTTACGTCCTTGCTATCCTAATTTCCTTTTGATAAAGGAGTAACAAAAGACGCTCTCGTCGCTCCTTTCGCAACGCCCCCTCTCCAGAGCCCCGCCGAAGCGTCCGCGAAAAAATCCCGCCCGTTCCTATAACGGCTGGAATGGCCGAAAGATGGACGTTTCCGCGAAAAGGGGGGAGAATCTCTTTCTTGACAGTCTTTTTTCGCATCCATAGAATGGCCCGAGGCGACATGACCGAGAGCAAAGCGAAACCCTACGACGACAAGGAATCGCGCATCGAGGCGATCCGAACCATTCACGAGAAGCTCAAGCAAGCATGGGCGGACGAGGTCGAGGTCCCGCGGCGGAAGACGCTCGACGAACTCGTCTTCAACCTGCTGCTCCAGGGCTCGTCGAAGGAGCGCGCCGAACGCGCCTTCGAGGCCCTCACGGAAGAATTCCACGACTGGAACGAGGTGCGCGTAACTCTCCCTTCGACCATTGTCGAGGTCATCAAGGGCGTGGGGCTCGAGAGCCTCAAGGCGGTGCGCCTCGTGAAGATACTCCAGGGCATATTCGAGGACCGCAGCGAGGTGGACCTCGAATTCCTCCGCGAGATGGAGCCCAAGGCCGTCGGCAACTACCTCGGAAACATGGAGGGCATAGGCGGCCATGCGGTGGAGTCCGTCCTCGCCTTCTCGCTCGACAGGCACGTCTTCCCCCTCACCAAGGCCGCCGAGCGCTTCGCGGAGCGTTTCGGCCTCGTCGGGGGCAAGAACGCCGGCAAAGATTTCAAAGAGCTGGCGGAGGAAGGCGTTCCCGAGGGAGAGATGCCCCTCTTCATAGTGTTGCTCGACTACCACAACCAGGTGGTTTGCCGCGCCGACAGGCCCAAGTGCTCGAAATGTCCTCTCGCCTCCGACTGCCTCCGGGGCAAGAAGGCGGCGGAGAGGAGCCGCAGGCGGAAATCCGCCGCAGCTGCCAGGAAACAAAGCAGGAAGTGAGGTAGCGTATGGCCGGTCATTCACACTGGTCCTCGATAAAACACAAGAAAGCGGCGGTGGACGCCAAGAAGGGCAAGATATTCTCCAAGCTCGCCCGCCTCATCACCATCGCCGTCAAGGAAGGCGGCCCCGATCCCGACGCCAACCTCCGCCTCCGTTACGTCATCGACCAGGCCCGCGCGGCCAACATGCCGATGGACAACATAAACAGGGCCATCAAGCGCGCGGTGGGGGACACCTCCGCCGACAAGCTGGAAGAGGTGGTGTACGAAGGCTACGGCCCCGGCGGTGTGGCCCTCATGGTGTTCGCGCTCACCGACAACCGCAACAGGACCGCCCCCGAGCTTAGAAAACTCTTCGAGAACCACGGCGGCAACCTGGGCCAGTCGGGCTCGGTGAGCTGGATGTTCAACCGCGTGGGCTTCTTCTCCATCAAGAAGGAGGCGGCGGACGAGGACGCCATCACCGAAGCGGCCCTCGAGGGAGGGGCGGACGACATAGCGGCGACCGACGAATACTGGGAGATATACTGCGCCCCCTCGGATTTCGAGTCCGTCCGCAAGGCGCTCGATGAAGCCGGTATTCCCTACGAGTCCGCCGAGGTGACCCAGCTCGCCACCACCGAGATATCGGTCGAGCCCGATGTGGCCCGCAGGGTGTTGAAGCTCATATCCGCCCTCGAAGACCACGACGACGTGCAGAACGTCTACAACAACATGAAGCTCACCGAGGAAGTCATCGCTGAGCTGAACCGAGAGGTGTAGTGCTCGTCCTCGGTGTGGACCCCGGAAGCCGCGCCTGCGGATACGCCCTCGTGACGATGGAAGGCAACCGTTTCGTCCGCGTGGGCGGCGGGGTTATAAAACCGCGGGGGGAGACCGTCCCCCGCAAGCTGGCGGCCCTGCTTGCGGCGCTGGACGAGTTGCTGGAGATTCACCACCCTCGGGAAGCGGCGGTAGAGAAGGTCTTCTTCGGCCGCAATGCGAACAGCGCGTTGGTGCTCGGCCAGGCGAGGGGAGTCGTGCTCGCGGCGCTGGCGCGGAAGGGGATCGAGGTCTCCGAATACACGGCCCCCGAGATCAAGAAGGCCGTCACCGGCAGGGGAGCGGCCACGAAGGAGCAGGTGAGGAGGATGGTGACCATGATGTTCGACGGCATGCCGCCCGTTTCAGAGGACGAATCGGACGCCCTCGCGGTGGCCGTCTGTCATTGTCACCGCCGCAAGTTCCGTGAAATGGGGATCGGATGATCCCATGTCGAAACCAAGAGGATGCCAGGGCAGGGATGTGAGGAAGTGGAAAGAGACGGCGTGAATTTCACCGACATAGTGCGGCGCGCCGCCGAGCGGGTGGACGGCCACTTCGAGAACGGATTTCTCGAGGGCGAACTGCTCCCGGCGGCCGCGGGCGAGGGGAAGTACGAGTTCAGGGTGCCGAACGCCATCCTCCGAAGCCTCGTGATGAGCAGGTATCTGTCGGCCCTCAGAACGGAACTCTCCACCGCTCTCGGCCGCTCCGTCGAGGTGAACGTGGTCGTGGACAAGGACGCGGGCGGCAACGGCGAGGAAAAGCGAGCGCCCAAGGCCGCGGAAGCGCCCCCCCAGCCCTCCCCCAAGCCCAGGCCCGCCCGCGGATTCCTCAGGGGCAATCTCAAGAAGGACTACACCCTCGACAACTTCATCGTGGGCGACTGCAACCGTTTCGCGTGGCATGCCGTCCGCGACGTCGCTGTAAAGGGAGCGTCGGACTACTACCCCCTCTACCTCTACAGCGCTTCCGGGCTCGGCAAGAGCCACCTGTTGCAGGGGCTCTGCAGGGCCTTGCACCGCAATCATTCCCACCTCAAGATTTCCTACATTTCCTGCGAGGAGTTCACCAACGAATTCGTCGCCAGTCTCCGCACCGGCAAACAGCAGGAATTCCGCGACCGCTACCGGAACCTCGACGTGCTCGTGGTGGACGACGTCCACTTCCTCTCCACCAAGAAGGCGTCCCAGGAGGAATTCATCCACACCTTCAACGCCCTCCAGAACGCCTCCGGCATGTTGATAGTCTCCAGCGACGCCCCCCCGCACGAGCAGAAGGAAATCCACGCCCATCTGAAGGAACGGTTCGGCGGCGGGCTCGTGCTCGAATTGAAACTGCCCGATTACGAAACGAGGGTGCGCATCCTCACATCCAAGCTCGAGCGCAAGCTCGGCTCCGGCGCTCTGAACGCCGCCTGGCGCAAGCTGGTCGAGCAGATAGCGGCCTGCAACTACAACAACGTGCGGCAGTACGAGGGCGCGCTCAACAGGGTGCAGTTCCTCCTCACCTCCACCGCCGAAGGCGGCCCCGTCAGCATGGACCGCGTCCGGGAGGTGCTGAACGACCGGCGTACATGGTCGTTCGAGGACTGCTTCGAGGTGATCTCAAACCACTTCCACGTCACGCCGGAGGACCTGAAAGGGCCGAGCCGCAAGAGGGTGCTCAGCCGGGCGAGGGCCTTCCTGATCCTGCTCGTCCGCGAGAAGCTCGGCATGCCCTACAAGGAAATAGGCCGCAAGCTCAACCGGGCCCACTCCAGCATAATGGAGCTTGAGAAGACGGTCCGCAAGCGCATCGCGGAGGACTCCGCCTGGCGGCGCGAGTGGGAGGAACTAGAGGACTACTGATGATAGTCATGAAGTTCGGCGGCACCTCCCTGAGTGACGCCGGCAGGTTCATGAACGCGGCGGATACCATCCGCCGTTTTTCCGCTTCCGCCCCCCTCGTCGTCGTGAGCGCGATGGCCGGAATGACGGACCTGCTGGACGAGGCGGCCGAACTGGCCGCGCAGGGGCGGAACATGCTCGAGGAAATAGTCGCCCCTCACCTGAACGTAGCGCAGGTCCTGGAGATTCCCCTCTCTCGTTTCTCCGACCTCGTGGAGTCCCTCCGCGCCGTCCTCGAACGCATAGCCCGCCGCCGGTCGCTGGACGGCGCGGCGAAGGACGAGGTGCTCGCCTACGGCGAGCTGTTTTCCTCCCGTTTGCTCGCGGGCTGCCTCTCCCGCGCCGGGCTCGCCGCGGAGAGCTGGGATGCCGCCGACGCCGGAATGGTGACCGACGACAGGCACGGCCGGGCCGCCCCGCTGGAGGAATCGCGCCGCAGGATAGCCGAATGGCGCGCGGCGTTGCCGGAGGGCGTTTTGCCCATCGTGACGGGATTCATCGGCAGGACGCCCTCCGGCGCGAGGACCACACTGGGCCGCGGCGGAAGCGGCCTCTCGGCGGCCTGGTTCGCGGCGGCGCTGGGGGCCGACGAGCTCCAGATATGGACGGACGTCGCGGGCGTG
>QNBY01000081.1 GCA_003644275.1 Planctomycetota bacterium | reverse complement strand
GAGGTCCGCACTATGTGCGCCCGGTAGGTCTCGTCCAGCGAGGCGGAGAGGGTGAAGAACACGAAATAGGAACCGTCGGGCGAGCCGCATCCCTCGGTTATGCGGCAGTCCACCGCGGAGAGCCCCCCCGCGAGGGTGCGCGAGCTGCTGCCGTCGCAGGCGGCCAGGACCACCTTCAGCGCGAACGGGATGAACGACTCCACCGCCGCGTAGCCCACCGCGTCCTCGCCCGCGAAGGCGTAGTAGTCGAACATGGGAACGGCGTTCAGCCCCGTGGCGGCGCCGTTCGCCAGGTCGAACACCGTGAGCCTCGCCGTGCTGCTCGAGATGTATAGCACCTTGCCGCGCGACGGCGAGATGCGGAGCTTGCCGGAGGCGTCCGCCGCGAGGGTGGTGACCGTCTTCGTCGCGGCGTCCCATTCCTTCAGGGTGCTGCCCATGCGGTAAACGAGGTGGGTGGCGTCCCGCCAGAACAGGTCGTAGGGTTCGGATGTGCCCGAATCCACGTCCTCCGCCCCGCCTGCCATCAAGGTCGCCGTGAGGTACCACGTGCCGGAGAATTTCTCGAAGAAGGCAAGCCTGTCCCCCGTGGTGTTCCAGGCGTAGAGGCCGGCCTCGGCCCCGTCGCTGCTGAGCTTCTCGGGCGTGCCGCCGGACCACAGGTAGAGCTCGTAGCCGCTGCGGACTCCCGCCTCGCTCTTCTGGGTGTACTTGCGGTAGGCGATCCTACCGCCGCTGGGGGCCCATCGGGAATCGGTGACGTTGTAGTCCTCGCCGTCTATCAGGGTGGCCGCCGAGGCGGTTATCTGCCACAGCGTGGCGTCGGGCGCTCCGTCGAGCACGCTGGCCGTCTCCGTCCCCAGCGTGGGCAGGGGGAAGTGCGAGTCCTCCACCTTGCCGGTGGTGAAGGTGGAGGTGTACTCCTCCTCCAGCGCCACTCCGGCCGCGGACTTCGCGCCGGTGCCTATCGTTATGGTGAACTGCGTCTCCGCGATGAGGGGGTCGTCCGGCTTGAACAGCATGGTGCTCCCGCTCCAGAGGAAGGTGCCGGAGACGCGCCCGCCGCCGGTCGGGGAGAGGCTGAAGGCCGCCTCCGTGGCCGTGTGGTCCATCTCCGTGCTGAAGCGCACCGAAACGTTGGTGGTGACGGGCACTCCGGTCAGGCCGTCAATGGGATAGACGAACTGCACCGTGGGCGGCGCGGAGGGATCCTGCTGCGTGAAGAAGGTGTTCATGTACGGCGCCGCCATCCGCACCCCGGCCGCCGAGGCCGCCTCGTTCGTGACGACCACGGTGTACCACGAACCGTAGGCCAGCGGCGAGTCGGGGCGGAAGGTCATCACCTTGGATTCCGCGTCCCACGAGAAGGTGCCGTCCACCGGCGCGGTCTCGCCGGTCTCCACCAGCGAGAAGGCTTCCTCGGCGCTCGTCTCGTCCATCTCCTCGGAGAAGGTTATCTCCACCGCGGTGTCCACCGGCACGTTTCCGCTGAGGGCGTTGGGATCGCAGGCGGTGACGGTGGGAGCCCCCTCGGTGGAGCCCGTCCCCGTGGTGAAGGTGGACACGAAATCCTCCGTGAGCATGGCGTCGCCCGCCGCGTTGACGGTGCCCGCCGTCATGCGCACCGTGTAGCTCTCCTCGGCCTGCAGCATGGCGTAGGGCGTGAAGACGAGCGTGGCGTCGCCGTCCTCCCACGTTATCCCGCCGTTCACCTCGCCGCCCGGCCCCGTGAGGGTGAAGCGCGTCTCGGCGTCGTCGGTGTTCAGCGGCTGGTTGAACTTCAGTTTCACCTGCACGAAGAGGGGGACATCCGTCTCGCCGTCCGCGGGAGACACCGATTCCACCGCAAGGGGCGTCGGCGTCGGTGTCGGGGTGGGCGTGGGGGTGGCGGAAGGCGTGGGCGTCGGGCTGGGGGAAGGCGACACGCTCGGGCTCGCGCTGGGTGTCGGCGTCGAGGCCCCGGCTCCCGTGTCTCCCCCTCCCCCGCCGCCTCCACAGGCGACGGCGAGAGCGAGGTTCAGGATGAGGACCGCCGCGAACGCCGCGTGTCTGAACGAAAGACGCCTTCCCTTCATTTTCCGTCTCCTTTCACGGACCGCACCCTATTGTACGTTTCAGCCGCCGGAACGTTCGCTTCCGCGCGGCCGTGGCGGACTCTCCCGTTCTCCGAGGGCGTTCAGCCTCTGCGGAGAGAGCATCGCCTCCCATTCCTCCTTCGATACCTCTCCGCTCGCGAGGACGGCCTCCTCCAGCGATACGCCGCGCCTCACCGCGTCGAGCGCTATCTCCGAGGCCCTCTCGTGGCCGAGCTTCGAGACGAGCAGCACCGCGGCCGCCGTGCTCTCCCGGAGGTAGCGCTCCATCGTCTCCGACCGGGCCTCCATCCTTCTGACGCATTCCGCCAGTTTTTCGCAGGCGCGCGCCAGCACCTCGATCATGCTCAGCAGAGCCCAGCACGCCAGCGGGAGGAAGGCGTTGAGCTCCAGGTTGCCCGCGCTCACCGCGTGGGCGATCATGGCCTCGAAGCCGAACGCCGCCATTCCGGCCTGCACGGCGTACTCGGGGAGTACCGGGTTCACCTTCCCCGGCATGATGGAGGAACCCTCCTGCACCGGCTGGAGCGCTATCTCGCCGAGCCCGGCGCGCGGCCCGCTCGCCAGCAGGCGCAGGTCGTTCCCCACCTTGACGAGATCGGCGGCGAGCGCCTTGAGTATGCCCGCCACCTCCACGAGGACGTCCTGGTTCTGCGTGGCCTCCACCAGGTTCTCGGAGCGCGACAGCGGCAGGGAGGTGAGTTGCCTCAGCTTCTCCACCACGCCGAAGACGTAGCGCCGCGGGGCCGTGACGCCCGTCCCTATCGCCGTCCCGCCGAGGTTCACCACCCTTATGCGTTCCCGGCACTTGAATATGCGCCACCTGTCGCGGGCGAACGCCTCGGCGTAGGCCCCCATCTCACGGCCGAGCGTTATCGGAACCGCGTCCTGCAGCTGCGTCCTGCCCACCTTGCCGTGCGCCGCGAACCGCTTCTCCGCCTCCTGGAAGGACTCCAAAAGCGAGGTCACGGCTCCCTCCAGGCGCGCCAGCTCGAACATGGCGGCCACCCTCAGCGCGGTGGGATAGGTGTCGTTGGTGGACTGGTGCATGTTCACGGTGTCCAGCGGGTGAATCGCCTCGTAGTCGCCCGGCTCCCGGCCCATGAGCTGCAGCGCCCGGTTGCAGAGCACCTCGTTCACGTTCATGTTCAGGCTCGTGCCCGCCCCGCCCTGGAGCGCCTCCACCACTATCCACTCGCTGAGCTCGCCGCGTATCATCTCCTCGCAGGCGAGCGACAGCGCCCCCGCCTCCTCGCGCCCCAGGAAGCCCAGCTCGGCGTTCATCTCTATGGCGGCCTTCTTCACGAAACCGTAGGCCCGGATCATGGGCTCGGGCACCCTCCGGCCGGGCCGCCCGAAGTTCTCGAGCGCCCGCGCCGTGTGGACGCCCCACAGCGCGCCGCGCGGTATCGCCTTCTCGCCGAGGAAGTCCCTCTCCGTCCTCGTCTCCATCTTCACGCCCTCCCGGCCGCCTCGCGGTACGCCTCGAGCGCGGCGGGGAACGGTTCGAGCGCCCGCTCGAATATCCCCAGCGTGTAGGCGATCGTGAGGCCGTAGTTCGTTATCGGAACGCCCGCGTGACGGCATATCGCTATGCGCGACAGCATCTCCCGGCGGTTGTGCACGCACGAACCGCAGTGGATCACGAGCTTGTACTTGTGCAGGTCCTCCGGGAAGTCGTGGCCCTGGTAGTGGTCGAAGATCACCTCGCCGCCCACGTACTGCATGAGCCAGCGGGGTATCTTCACCCGGCCGATGTCGTCCCCGATGGGATGGTGGGTGCACGCCTCGCACACCAGGACGCGGTCGCCCGGCTTCAGGCTCTCGATGGCCGCCGCGCCCCTCACCAGCTCCGTCAGGTCCCCCTTCAGGCGGGCGAACAGGATGGAGAACGAGGTGAGCCACACGTCCGGAGGCGTGTCCCCCGCCACCCGCAGGAAGGCCTGGGAGTCCGTTATGACTATGCGCGGTTTCCGGTTCAGGCGCTGCAGCGCGTCGGCGAGCTCGCGTTCCTTCACCACCATGCAGTAGGCGTCGTTGTCCAGTATGTCGCGGATGGTCTGCACCTGCGGGAGTATCAGCCGCCCCTTGGGGGCTTCGAGGTCTATCGGCACCACGAGCACGGCGAGCTCGCCCGCCGGGAGCAGGTCGCCCACTATGGTCTGGCGGGCGACGAACTCCTCCGGCGCGGTGCGGATTATCGCCTCCCTCAGCTCCAGTATGCCCTCGCGTTTCGGCGCGACCGTGAACACGACGGGTATGCCGCGCTCCTCCAGCTCCGCCGGCACTTCGGGGGAGGGCCTGCCGAGGTCCGACTTGTTGAACACCGCGATGACGGGCGTGCCGCGGCGGGCGAATTCCTCGAGCAGCCCCCTCTCGAACTCGCCCCATTCCCCGGCTCCGCTGACGATGACGGCGAGGTCCGTCCTGTTGAACACCTTGCGCGTGCGCTCGATACGCATCCCGCCCAGCGCGCCCTCGTCGTCTATTCCCGCGGTGTCTATGAACAGGACCGGCCCCACCGGCAGCAGCTCCATCGCCTTCTCGACGGGATCGGTGGTCGTACCGGCCACGTCGCTCACTATGGATATGTCCTGCCGGGTGAGGGCGTTCAGAAGCGACGACTTGCCCACGTTCCTCCGCCCGAACAGGCCTATGTGCATCCTCAGGGATTTCGGAGTCCTCTGCATACCGATATTCTACCCCCCTGCACGAAAAAAAGGGCGGGTTTCCACCCGCCCTCGGCCCGTTTCGCGCGCCCGCATCAGTGCGGTATGTAAACCAGCCAGATGTAGATGTGCGAGATTATCACCGACATGATCATCGTCGGTATGCCGAACTTCAGGAAATAGGCGAACGAGATGTGATACCCTTCCTTCTCGGCTATGCCTATGGTGACGACGTTCGCGGAAGCGCCTATCGCGGTGCCGTTGCCGCCGAGGCACGCGCCGAGCGACAGCGACCACCAAAGCCCGTCCATCACCTGCGCGAAGGACAGGTTCGGCGAGGTGGCGGTTATCTCCGCGCCTATCTGCTTCACCACCGGTATCATCGTCGCCACGAACGGGATGTTGTCCACTATCGCGCTGAAGACGGCGCTCCCCCAGAGGATGAGGTAGCAGCTCAGCGAGAGCTGGTTCTTGGCCAGTATGCGCAGGTGGTCAGCCACCCAGGCGATCGCGCCCACCCGCTGGAGGGCCCCCACGAGTATGAACAGACCCATGAAGAAGAACAGCGTGGGCCATTCCACCTCGTGGAAGACGTGCTCCATGTTCGGCCGGGTTATCACGAACAGCAGCCCCGCGCCGAACAGCGCTATCGAGGCCGGGTGCAGGTGCAGTATGCCGTGGAAGAAGAAGCCGATTATCACCACTCCCAGCACGAACAGCGACTTCTTCAGAAGCATCTTGTCCGTGATGGCGTTCTCGGCCCTCATCTCCATGACGCGCTGCCTGTCCTCGTCCGTCACCTGGAAGGCCTTGCGCCAGATTATCACGCACATGCCCAGGAACACGGCGAAGATGACCACCACCACGGGCGTGAGCTCCACGATGAACTCGAGGAAGCCCAGCTCGTGGCCCGTCCCGATGGTCGCCGAGCCTATCATGATGTTCGGCG
>QNBY01000080.1 GCA_003644275.1 Planctomycetota bacterium | reverse complement strand
TGGCGAGGTCGGGCATGTCCTTCTTCAGGAAGCAGCGGCCCAGCATGGCGAGGGACTGGGCGCGGTACTGCGGGTCGCGCCTCGACTGCTGGAACTCGGAGACGGCGCGGTCGTACTCCCCGGCCTCGAACAACAGCGTGCCGAGGGTGAAGCGGAATCCGGTGTCCGTCGGATGGGCCTCCACGCGCCTCTCGTACTCCTCCAGCTTGAAGCGGTGGATGCGCTCCTCCTGCTCCCGGATGCGGGCCTCTATCGCCTCGTCCTTGCCGCCTGCGGCCCGCAGCTCGTCCTTCAGCGCCTTCAGCTCCCGCTCCAGCCGGTATATCTCCAGGTCGCCGAGCTTCATCTTCAGCGTGGCGTCCGTGGGATTCAGCTCTATCGCCCGCTCCAGGTGCTTGCGGGCCTCGTCGAAGTCGCCCTTGCGCCGGTAGAGATCGGAGACCTTCAAGAGCGCCCTCACCTCGTCCGGCTTGCGCTCGAGCTCCTCCAGCGCGAAGACCAGCGCGCGCTCCACGTCGTCCTCGGAGCGCAGGAAGTGCTCGGATACCTGGATCGCCTCGGCCTCCCGCTCGTCGCGGATCACCTTGCGGTAATCCGTGGCGTCGGTGTAGGTGCGGTCCATTATCTCGAGGGCGCTCAGGTCGCGCAGCTTCTTCGCCGCCTCGTTGTCCGTCGGAGCCACCTTCACGAGCTGCTCGAAGCACTCCAGAGCCCGCTTGATGTTCTTCATCTCGCTGTATATGTTCCCGAGCGCCTTGAGCGCCCGCGGGTTCTTCGGGTCCATCTCCAACACGCGCTCGTAGGTGTCTATGGCGGACTCCGAGTAGTTCGCCAGCGCGCAGCACTCGGCGAGCAGCAGGAGCGCGTTCACGTTCCCCGGATCGGACAGAAGGGCCTTCTCGGCGTGCGCCACGGCCTTCTCGTACTTCTTCAAGGCCTTCAGCAACTTCGCCATGAGCAGGTGGAACCCGCCCCCGAGAAGGCGGCTCAGGCCGCTCTTGGGCTGCCGCTTGGCCTTCTTCAGGGCCGTGGTGTGCAGCGCCCGGCGGGCCTTGGCGTGGTCGGGCCGGAACACGAGCACCTGCTGCAGTATCTCGATCGCGTAGTCGTAGTTGCCCGCGTCCGACGCCTGCACGGCCTTCTGATACAGGTTGTCGATATCCATCCGGTTTTTCTCCGTCCGGTGAGGTCCCAAATTCTACGTGTCCGCCGACACTTGTCAATTCAAAACGCCTTGCGGCGCCGTCAACGGCCGTTAGAATGCCGTTCGTATGACGACGCCCGGCAGACCCGAACTCTCCCTGGTGCTCTATCCCGATCCCGTCCTCCGCAGGAAAACGCCGACCGTCACGGTCTTCGACGGGAATCTCCGTTCGCTCGCCGAGGCCATGTTCGAGATAATGACCGCCGAGCGCGGGATAGGGCTGGCCGCTCCCCAGGTTGGACGCAGCGTCCGGCTCCTGGTCGCCGCTTTCGAGGAAGAGGGCGTCCCTCCCACCGCGCTCGTGAACCCGAAGCTCGTATCCTCATCGGGCTCGGTCGTCATGACGGAGGGTTGCCTTTCCTTCCCCGGCATATTCGCGGAGCTCAGGCGCGCCGAGTCCATCCGGGTGGAGGCGCAGGACCTCGACGGCGAGAAGATATCCATCGAGGCGGACGGCCTCTACGCCCGCGTCCTGCTCCACGAGATGGACCACCTCGACGGCCGCCTTTTCATAGACCTCTTCTCCCACGCTCAGAGGATACGCACCAGGCCCGCCCTGCGGGAACTGGAGAAAGCCTGGGAAAGGCGGAAGAAGGGTGTCTGAAGGTTCCACCGTTCCCTGGGTCTTCCTCGGTTCCAGCTCGTTCGCCGCGTCCATCCTGACCGACCTCGCACGGCGGTTCTCCCTTCGCCCCGTCCTGGTGGTCACCCGCCCGGACAAGCCCGCCGGAAGGGGCTGGAAGCTCACGCCGCCGCCCGTCGCGCACGCGGCACGTTCTCTCGGGTTGCCGCTCGTGCAGGAAGACGCGGTGAACTCCCCCGACTTCATCGCCCGCCTCGCCTCCACCGGCGCCCGCATGGGGCTCGTGGTGGCCTTCGGGCGCATACTCTCGGAAAGGCTGCTGGAGAGCCTCCCCCTGGGATTCTTCAACGTGCACCTGTCGCTGTTGCCGGAGCTCCGCGGCGCGGCCCCCGTCCCTTGGGCCATCGCCCGCGGCTACTCCCGCACGGGCGTCACGGTGTTCAAGATTGTGCGCGAGCTCGACGCCGGCCCCATCCTCTCGGCGGCGGAAGTCCCCATCCGGCCCGCCGATACCGCTTCCGACCTGTTCGAGCGCCTCTACGAGCCCTCGCTCGAGCTCGCCGCGGACGCCCTCCGCCGCGTGCCCGCCGGCGATTTCGTCCTGACGCCGCAGGACCATTCCAGGGCCACCTTCGCGCCGCGCGTGACGAGGGAACACGGCAGGCTCGATCCCGCCGTGCCCGCCTGGAAGCTGGAACGCCTCGTGCGGGCCTTCCGTGACTATCCCGGCACCTTCGCCTTCTGGCATTCCGACTTCGATCCCGACCGCGCGGCGGGATCGCGGGTGCTCAGGATACGCATACTGGACGTCTCCCTCCCCCCCGAGCCCGACACCGGCCATTCGGCGGGCTACGTCTTCAGGGCCCATCCGAAGGAAGGGCTCTTCGTGCAGGCCGGGCTGGGGGTTTTGAGGATAGATTCCCTCAGGCCGGAGGGCCGCTCCACCATGTCCGGCCCGGAGTTCGTGAGAGGGTATCGCGTGCGCGAGGGCGACTTCGTGCTGAAATACGGAAAGGAAGGGCAGTGATGAGCAAGGAGAGGAAGATCGACGTGGAACGTGTCGTTTCCTGGGTCGCCGAGCACATGGACGAGACGGTGGCGCTGCTGTCCGACCTCGTGGCGTGCCGCACCGTAAACCCGCCGGGCGACGAGCACCTGGCCGCCGCGGTGGTCACCTCCTTCCTGGACCGCTTCTCCATCCCCTGGCGCACCTACGAGAAGGAGAAGGGCAGGACGAACGTGGTGGCCGTGCTGGGCTCGGGTTCCCCCAACCTCTTGATGGCCGCCCACATGGACGTGGTTCCGCCGGGCGACGGGTGGGAGACGGACCCCTTCACCCTCACCGTGCGCGACGGCCGCATGTTCGCCCGCGGCGTGATGGACGACAAGGGACCACTCGCCGGCATACTCACGGCCGCCCGCTTCTTCGCCGAGAACCCCTCCGAGCTTCCCTGCACCCTCACGGTGGTGGCCGCGGCCGACGAGGAGCAGGGTTCGGCGCTCGGCCTGAAGTACCTCGTCGCCGAGGGATTGATAGAGCCCGACTTCGTGCTCATCGGGGACATAGCGGGCCACTGCCTCGAGATAGACGTGGCGGAGAAGGGCGTCCTGCAGTTCGAGCTGGCGGCGAAGGGCCGCCAGGCGCACGCCGCCGTGCCCCACGAGGGCCGCAACGCCATATACGCCATGTGCGACTGGATCCGCCGCATCCGGGCGGCCAAGCTGCCCGGAGAGGCGCATCCCTACCTCTCGCCGCCCACCGTGAACATAGGCAAGATATCCGGCGGGATAGCGCCCAACGTGGTGCCCGGCGAGTGCCGCGCGGTGCTCGACATGCGCGTGTTGCCGGGGACCGATCCCGAGATGATCCGCTCGCTCCTGCTCAACCTGGCCTCATTGGATTCGGACAGGAACCCGGACATAACCTTCTCCGCCGAGCGCACCGGCTGGCTGCCGCCCACCGAGCTCCCGCTTCCCTCGCCCGGCCTGGACGCCCTACAGAGGGCGATAAGGGCGGTGAAGCGCAAGAGGCCGAAGCTCATCGGCAGCGGCGGGGCCACCGACTGCAAGGCGTTCATCGCCGCCGGCATCCCCGCCGTGGCGTTCGGTCCCGGCGACGAGAACGTGGCGCACCTCGCCAACGAGTACCTCGACATCGAGGAACTCGCGGACTTCACCGCCATCGCCATAGCCTTCGCGGCCGATTTCGCCTGACGGAACCGGCTTGTATTCCCCCGTGCGGCGGGTATGATTTCCGCGGCGGATTTTCCCACCCCCGCACAGGACGGTTATGAAGAGAGTATTCCTGCTCACCCTCATCGGGGGCGGCATCCTGACGGCGATCTTCGCCGCGGTCGTCTTCACCGGCCGGAACGCCCCGCCGGAGCTCGACGAACGCGAGAAACTCCTCGTTGACCGCTGGGCGAGGCTCCGCTCCTGCGAGACCGAACTCGACCTGCTGACCCGCGAGGCCGAGGCCAACGCGAGCCTCGTGTCGGCCCTCTCCGACCAGTTGCGGGACTGCGCCGCCCTGTTGAAGGAAAACCCCTCCGACGAGGAAGCCAAGAAGACGCTCGACAGCCTCTCCGTCGAGATCCCCCGCGTGAAGGAACGCCTGAAGGAAATCCGCGAGAGGACCGACGCCCTCGGCAGGTTGAAGTCCGCCCTCGTCGAGTACCTCATGCTCGCCTCCGCCGCCCTGGGCCTGCCGCCCGAGACCACCGAGGGCATTCTCGACGGTTCGCTCCGGGAGGAAGACATAATGCGCGCCCTGCTCGAAGCGAGGTCCCGCCGTGAGGAATAGTCCCCTCCTGCTCGCCCTCCTGTTCGCCCTGGCGCTGGCGCTCGCCCCGGCGGGGGCTCCGCGCGCCGACAGCCCGGAGGAAAGGGACTTCCGCACGGCCTCCAACGCCTTCGAGTCGAAGCTCTTCTCCCACGCCCACCGCTGGTTCCTCATATTCGTGCAGAAATACCCGCAGTCCCCCCGGCTCCCCGAGGCGTACCTCAAGATGGGCGTGTGTTCCTACAACCTCGAGGAATACGAGAGGGCGAGGGGCGAGCTGAAAGCGGTGCTCGACCGCTTCCCCTACAGCGAGGCGGTGCTCGACGCCCGCTACTGGCTGGGAGAGGTGGAGCTCGCCGAGGGAAATTACGCCAAGGCGGTCGAGTACTTCCGCCGCGTGCTCGATTCGCCGGTGAAGACGGAATACGACGAGCGCGCCACCCTCTCGCTGGCCTACGCCCTGTTCCGGCTCGGCAACCCGTCCGCCGCCGCCGCCGAGCTGGACCGCCTGGCCCGCTCCCGCAAGCGGATATCCGACGCCGACAGGTTCGACTTCATCTACGGCATGGCCCTGTTCGACTTAGGCCGCTACGAGCAGGCGCTGGCCCGCTTCAGGGCGGTCCTGGACCGCTCCGGCAAGGGGCCCTACGCGGCGCGCAGCCTGTTCTGGCTGGCCGAGTGCCTCTACAAGCTCGGCCGCTTCGACGAGGCCCTGCGGGCGTACTACGAGATGCGCCGCCGTACCGACGATCCCGAGATGCTCGCCCGCGTCCTCTACGGCCTGGGCTGGGCGTATTTCAAGACGGGGGACTTCTCAGATTCCCTCGCCGCCTTCCGGGAGCTCCTGCGGTTCCGGCCCGCCTCGCCCCTCGTGCCCGTGGCCACCTTCAAGATAGCGGAGAACCTCTACCGGCTCGGCGACTACCGCGCCGCCGTTAGGCGTTTCCGCCGCCTCCTGTCGCATCCCGACTACGGAGATTCCGCAGCGTTCTACATCGGCGAGTGCCTCTACCGCATGAAGCGCTACAGGGCCGCCCTCTCGCGCCTCATGGCGGTTCCCCCGGACTGCGGCCGCCCCCTGAGGGCGCTCGTCCTGAGGGACATAGGGTTGTGCCTGTACGAGCTGAACCGCTTCGGCGAGTCCTACGCCGCCTTCCGCGCCATGTACGCCGCCGCCCTCAC
>QNBY01000079.1 GCA_003644275.1 Planctomycetota bacterium | reverse complement strand
ATGCAGCGCAACTGGATCGGCCGCAGCGAGGGCACCGAGGTGGACTTCCTCCTCGACGACGGCGAGACCGTCATAAAGTGCTTCACCACCCGCCCGGACACCCTCTACGGCGTCACCTTCTTCTCCCTCGCCCCCGAGCATCCCATCATTCCCGACCTCGTCCGCGGCGCCGAGCGCGAGAGGGAGGTCCTGTCCTTCGTCGAGCGCCACAAGCGCGTGGGCGGCCTCAAGAGCGCCGCCGACGCCGAGAAGGAAGGCGTCTTCACCGGCCGTTACGTCGTGAACCCCGTCAACGGCGAGCGCGTCCCCCTCTGGGTGGCCAACTACGCCCTCATGCAGTACGGCACCGGCGGCGTGATGGCCGTGCCCGCCCACGACCAGCGCGACTTCCTCTTCGCCCGCAAGTACGGCCTCCCCGTGAAGGTGGTCATCCGCCCGCCCGATTCGAACCTCGACCCCTCCGAGATGGAGGAAGCCTACGAGGAGCCCGGCGTCCAGGTGAATTCCGGCCCCTTCGACGGCATGCCCAGCGAGGAAGCGAAGAAGGCCATAACCGAGATGCTCGAGAAACGGGGCAAGGGCCGCGCCGTGGTGCGCTACCGCCTGCGCGACTGGCTCATCTCGCGCCAGCGCTACTGGGGCGCTCCCATACCCATCGTCTTCTGCGAGCGCTGCGGCGAGGTCCCCGTGCCCGAGGAAGACCTGCCGGTGAGGCTCCCCGAGCTCGAGGAATTCAAGCCCGCCCGCGGCACGAGCCCCCTCGCTTCCGTCCCCGACTTCGTCGAGACCGTCTGCCCGGCCTGCGGGGCCCCGGCGAAGCGCGAGACCGACACCATCGCCCAGTGGCTCTGCTCCTGCTGGTACTTCCTCCGCTTCACCTCCCCCTTCGAGAAGGACAGGCCCTTCGACCCCGAGGCCGAGAAGTACTGGATGCCCGTGGACCAGTACATAGGCGGAGCCGAGCACGCCGTCCTCCACCTGCTCTACTCCCGCTTCATAATGAAGGTGCTCTACGACCTGGGCTACGTCTCCCACCCCGAACCCTTCAAGGCCCTCTTCACGCAGGGCACCATAATCAAGGACGGCGCGAAGATGTCCAAGTCGCTCGGCAACGTCGTCTCCCCCGACGACATAATCGAGCGCTTCGGCGCCGACACCCTCCGCCTCTACACCCTCTTCATCGGCCCGCCCGAGCGCGCCGCCGAGTGGACCGACGAGAGCGTCCAGGGCTGCCACAAGTTCCTACGCCGCGTCTGGGAGATATTCTCCGCCTGCGAGAAGGCCGCGGCTTCCGCCGAACCGTGGTCCGGCCCAGCGGACGAGCTCAACCCCGCCGAGCGGAAGCTCCGCCGCTCCCTGCACCAGACCATCAGGCGCGTGCGCGAGGACATCGCCGGCCACTTCCACTTCAACACCGCCATCGCCGCCCTCATGGAGTTCTACCACGTCCTGAAGGCGACGGCGTCCGAATCCCGCCCCTCGGTGCTCAGGGAGGCGTTCGCCGACCTCGCCCTCATGCTCGCCCCCATGGCCCCGCACATAGCCGAGGAAATCTGGGAGCGCCTCGGAAACCCCGATTCCGTCTTCCGCCACCCCTTCCCCGACTGGGACGAGGAAGCCGCCGCGGAGGAGCTTATCGAGGTGCCCGTCCAGGTCAACGGCCGTCTCCGCGGCAAGATAAAGGTGGCCCCCGGCGCTCCCCGCGAGGAACTCGAACGCGCCGCCCTCCAACAGCCCAACGTGGCCCGCTGGATAGAGGGCAAAAAGGTGCAGAGGATTGTTGCAATCCCGGAACGCCTCGTTAACATCGTAGTGAGGTGATCTCCGAGTTCCCGGAAGGGGGAAAAGGATGACCATCGAATTCGAGTGCCCGCATTGCGGGCTCGTCATCGAGGCCCCCGACAGGACCGCGGGCAGGAAGGCAAGTTGCCCCGGCTGCGGCGCTCCCGTCACGGTGCCCTCCGCCGCTCCGCGCAGGTCCGCCAGACCTCCGAGGACGGCGCGCCGTTCGTCGCGCAGGCGGCGCAGGCCGGACGATTACGGTCCCGGGCCCGGCGGCGGATCCTCGCGCAGAAGGCGCAGGCCCGACTCCTACGACGACCTGCCGCCCGGCGCGGAAGAGGAAGGCTTCTACGAGGAAGGCCCCAACTACCTCCTCATCGGCGGCGCCGCCGGCGCGGTCCTGCTGCTCATAATCATCCTGCTCCTCATCATGCGCACTCCGGGCCCCTCCTCCTCGCCCGCTTCCGGCACGCAGGGACCGCCCGCCGCCGTCTCGCTCTCGCCCTCCCCCACGCCCACCCCCACCCCCGCGGTGAACACCGCCGCCCTCATGGCCGCCCTCTCCTCCATCGCCTCCACGCCCCTCAGCGTGCGCGACGCCCTCATCCGCCGAAAGGCCGCGGTGCTCTTCGGCGCGGGCAAGGCGTCCATCGGCGCGCTGGTGGAGAACGGCGTGGGCAGCGACAACCCCGACATCCGCTACGTCGCCGACTACCTCCTCGCCGCCCTCACCGGCCGCAAGAGCAAGGAAGATCTGCTCTACGAGGAAGACGAGACGAAGGTGGAGGAAGGCCGCGCCTGGTGGCGCGACTGGTGGAACGACGTGAAGGATTCCCCCCTCGAGGACATCGTGCGTCCCGGCGTGGACCCCGGCAACACCAAGCGGGCCGTCCTCGCCCTGGCCCTCGGCTACTTCCGCGACAGGGGCACCGTCCCCTTCCTGTTCGACCTCATGGAGGACTCCGATACCGAGGTGCGCGCCGCCGCCTACGAGTCCGTCGTCCGCCTCCTGAAGAACGACCGCTTCGGCTACGACCCCTCCGCGAGCCTCCCCCTCATCACCGAGACCGTGAAGAAATACCGGGAGTGGTGGGACAGCGTGAAGGCCGCCTACGACTTCTCCAGGCCGGAGGACTTCCTCCCTCCCCCTCCGGCGGCCGAGCCCCCCGCTCCGCCTCCCGACGCCGGGTGAGGAATCTCCCCCCGCCGCAAATGAAAAAAGCCCCGCAAGGGGCTTTTCTCATACCTGCGGCTTTCCTCTCGATCAGAGATCGCAGGTGCCGTCCGAACACGTGGGACAGGTGGGGCAGCTCCCCGTGGAGCAGCTCGGGCCGTCGCACGAGGATCCACGGTAATCCGTGGAGTGGAAACCGGACCCCTTGAACAGAAATCCGGCCCCGGCGCCCATCAGGCGCTTCACCTTCCCCTTGCCGTTGCAGTTGGGGCAGGTGTCCACAGGCGCTTCGTTGATGAGCTGGAACTTCTCGAAGCGGTGTCCGCAGCTCTCGCAAAGGTATTCGTATGTAGGCATCCTGTTCCTCCTGGATGTTGGTTCCGCCCGCTCACTCCTCCTTGGCGGCCCCCGTCGAGACCACGACCTTGCTCGGCTTCAGCGTCCGGCCCCGGAAGGTGAAACCGGGACTGAGCTCGCGGACTATCTCGTTCGGCCCGCGCCCCTCCTCCTTCACCGTTTCGACGACCTCGTGGAAGGCGGGGTCGAACTTCTTCCCCACCGTCTCCATGCGCTCCAGCCCGAACCGCTTGAAGACCTCCATCAACTGGTCGAAGGCCATGTGAAGCCCGTCCACCATGGAGTCTTCCGACCACTTCCCCTTCTGCTCGAAGGCCAGTATGAAGCTCTCCAGAGCCGGAAGCGCGCTCTCGAACAGCTCCTTCAGCCGCCTGTCGCGGGACTCCTCCGCGTCGCGCTCCACGCGCTTCCTCAGGTTGTCGTAGTCGGCCCTCGCCCTCAGCGCGAGGTCGCGGTACTTCTCCGCCTCCGCCGCGGCGAGCTCGAGACGGGCCAACCGGTCCGGCGATATCATTATATCCAGCGTTTCGACGTCGGTTCCGGAGACCGCCTGCGCGGCCTCCTTCTCCTTCGCCTGCTTCTTCGTCTCTCTCGTTTTTTCGTCCTTCTCCTTCGCCATTTTCATTCACCCTCGTAGAAAAGGTTCTTCAATCGTTCGAAAACTCCCTTGCTCCTCGGCTTCACCTCGTCCCCTTCCAGCTCCGCAAGTTCCTCTATCAGCTCCCGCTTCCGCCCGCTCACCCGCTTGGGCACCTCGATGGAGACGGCCACGTACTGGTCGCCCCTGTGCCCGGGCGAGTCGGGAAACGGCAGCCCCATTCCCTTCATCCTCAGCAGTTGCCCCGGCTGTATCCCCGCCGGGACCTCCACCTCCGCCTCGCCGTAGAGGGTGGGAACGCTTATCTTCCCTCCCAGCACCGCGCGCGGGTAGGATATGGACACCTCGCAGTACACGTCGCTTCCCCGCCGGTCGAATATCTTGTGCTGCTTCACCCGCACGTAAACGTACAGGTCGCCGGGCGGCGCGCCGGGATCTCCGTCGTCTCCCAGCTCCGGAAGGCGTATCCGCGAGCCGTCCTCTATCCCGGGCGGAACGGTCACCTTCACCTTCCTCTCCTCCTCGCGCCTCCCGCGCCCGCCGCACGCGCTGCACGTCGTCTTGCAGCTCCGCCCGCGCCCCCGGCAGGCGGGACAGGTGGAGCGGATGGAGATGAAACCGTGCGCCGTGTGGACCTGGCCCGTCCCCCGGCACACCGGACAGGTGGTCCAGCCCTTGCCGCCCGTGCCCCCGCATTCCGTGCAGAACGCGAGCCTCGTGAAGGCCGCCTCGCACTCCGTCCCCACCGCGGCCTCCTCCAGCGTTATCTCCACCTCCACCTTCCTGGACTGCCCCGGCCTGGGGCCGCGCCGCGCGCCGCTTCCGAACATGTCGAAGAAGCCGCCGCCGAACAGGTCCCCGAACAGGTCGAACACGTCCGCCGCGCCCTGCGCCACGAACTCGCCGTTCAGCCCCTCCTGGCCGAACCTGTCGTAGCGCGCCCGCTTCTCGGGATCGCTCAGCACCCTGTACGCCTCTGCGATCTCCTTGAAGCGCTCCTCGGCCTCCTTGTCCCCCCTGTTCCGGTCGGGATGATGACGAAAGGCCGCCTTCCGGTAGGCCTTCTTTATTTCCTCCTCGGTCGCGTCGCGCGGCACGCCGAGGATCTCGTAGTAGTCCCGCTTCTCTCGCGTCATCTCGCCCCACGGGGTGCAAACCCGCCCCGACCGGCTTCACGCGGCCGACCGGGGCGGGCGGGAAGGAGGTGCCCTCTGCTCAGAACCCCATGTCGCCCATGCCGGGCGTCGCGGGGGTGTCTTCCTTCTCCTTCGGTATCTCCGTCACGACCGCCTCGGTGGTCAGAAGCATCCCCGCCACCGACGCGGCGTTCTGGAGCGCCGAACGGACCACCTTCGTCGGGTCTATGATGCCCGCCTTCACCAGGTCCTCGTACTCGTCCGTCGCGGCGTTGTACCCGAAGTTGAACTCGTCCTTCTCCAGTATCTTCTGCACCACCACCGCGCCGTTCCTGCCGGCGTTCTCGGCGATCTGCATCACCGGAGACTCCAGCGCCTCGCGCACTATCGCGGCGCCGGTCTTCATGTCGCCTTCCAGCTTCAACCCGTCCAGCGCCGCCGACGCCCTCAAAAGCGCCACGCCGCCGCCGGGGAGTATTCCCTCCTCCACCGCCGCCCTCGTGGCGTGAAGGGCGTCCTCCACGCGGGCCTTCTTCTCCTTCATCTCCACCTCGGTCGCCGCGCCCACCTTTATCTGGGCCACGCCGCCCGACAGCTTCGCCAGCCGCTCCTGCAGCTTCTCCCGGTCGTAGTCGCTCGTAGCGTTCTCTATCTCGCTCTTTATCTGCGCTATCCGCGCCTGGATCTTCTCACGCCTGCCCGCCTCGTCCAGGTTCGCTATGATGGTGGTGTTCTCCTTGTCT
>QNBY01000078.1 GCA_003644275.1 Planctomycetota bacterium | reverse complement strand
TGCCCCGCCGCCGCGGCGGCGGCCTTGAGCAGCAGGAAGCGCGTCCATTTCCCGCTCTCCGCGAGGCCGGAGCGCACGCCGTCGGTATCGGAGATTATCTTCTTCTGGCGCTCGATGAGGGCCTGGAGCGCCTTCTTTATCTCGTCCAGCCTGCGGGCCCGCTTCACCGCCTTCAGCAGGTCCCTCGCGCGCTTCGCCGTATCGAGGGCCTCGGCGAGAAGGGCGAGGGCCTGCTCCTGGGCGGCCGCGGCCGCCTTCTTCCGCGAATCCTTCAATGCGGCGGAGGCTCCGTCCATCTCGTCGGCCGCCAGTTTCACCTTGGAGCCGCTGTCGGGAAAGGCCGCGTCCTCCATCTCGCTTCCCAGCCTGCGGGCTTCTATCGCCAGCTTGCCCTGGGGTTCGGCCAGCGGGGCAAGCTCCTTCTCGTCCTCCGTCCTGCGGCGGAGTTCCTTCTGGCGCTCCAGCAGGGATTCGAGGCGGGTTATGAAGCCCTCGAGCCGCGCGAGCCTCTCGTCGATATCCCCCGCGCCCTCCAGCACGTCGAGCAGTTCCTGCAGGGCCTTCAGCACGTCCTCGGAGCGCTTCAGGGCGAGGCCGTACCTGCCCTCGCGGGCGAGGGCGGCCATCTCGTCGAGAAGGGAATCGAGGGCGGAAGCGGTGATGCGTTTCAACGCCTCCCTGCACATCTCGGCGCGGGAGGGGTCTTCTTCCTTCAGTTTCAGGGACATGCGCTCGAGCTTCTTCACGAGCTCGTCGAACTCGCGCTTCACTTCCCGCTGCCGCGCCGTCACCACCTCCGGCGAGGCCGCCCTCTCGGCGGAGAGGGGCCGGACGGAGAGCGCCGCGGCGAGGGCGAGCAGGAACAAGGCGAGCGCGGCCGGTCTCATCGTCCGAGGCTCCTTTCGAGAAGGCGTTTCAGCATGTCGCGTATTTCCCTTTCCTTGTCCATCATCTCTTTGATGTGACGGGTGAGCTCGGAATAGTTCTCGAATTTCTTCAGCCGTTCGAGCTGGCGGGCTAGCAGCCTTCTGAATCTCGCCACGGCCGAGGCGGCGGCCTTTCTCTCGGCCTCTCCCGCGTCGGGCGCGGAGGCGAGGACGGACAGCGCGGAGACGGAGCGCCTGCCCAGCCCCGCGCATCCCTCCTCGAGCGCCCGCGCCACGCTCTCCAGCAATTGGGCCTCTTCCTCGCCGAGGCGGTTGAGCCTGAAATCGTCGGCGGCCGCGGCGAAGTCGGGCGCCATGGCGGCGACATCGCGCACCACCCTGCTCTGGCGCGCGAGGAGCCTGCGCTTCCGCTCTCCGCCGAGGGAGGACATAACGGCGTCTTCCTCCGCCACGAACGCCTTGAGCCGCTGCTTGGCCGCCACGAGGAAGGATTGGAGCTCGTCCAGTATCTCGTAGGGCCGCGACACCCTCAAGGTTACGGCCTCGGAGAGCGTCTTCACCCCGGCGGGCGAGGCGTCGGCGGCCTCTACGCGCACCTGCACCGTCCGGCCGGGTTCGAGCTTCAGGTCGGCGATGGAGATTATCTCCTCCATCTCAACGTCGGCGCCGCGCCGGAAGTCGAGGGGGATCCTCTTCTTCCGGCCGCCCTCGGGACACACCAGCAACAGCGCCGCCGAGACCACTCCGAAGTCGTCCCTCAGTCGGCAGCGCAGCCGGAACGCTCCGTCGGGCACTATGCGCCTGTTCGCCTTGGGGCTCTCCACCGTTATCAGGGGGGGCTTGTCCGGCACGGCGGTTATGTGGCAACCGGGAAGCGAGCGGGAGGAGAAGCCTTCCTCGTCGAGGAGTTCGAACGTGCAGTCCACGTCCCGCTCCACCTCGATCTCCGTCACGCCCCGCGTCCCGTCCACCGTCATGCCCTTCTTCGAGCCGTCCGGGAAGGCCAGGAAGGCCGCCGTGAGCGGCTTGGTGGCCTCCAGGACGAAGGATATCCGGCTGCCGGCGAGTACGGAGGCGTTCCCCTGCCCCTCCATCAACCGGTAGGGCTCGCGGCCCGTGTAGGCGGGAGGGGCCACCTCGAGCACGAGCGAGCGCAGCTCCGGCCTTGGAACGGCCTCTATCACGTGCACGGCCGAGCTCTTGCCCCCCGCCCTCGCCGCGACCTCCAGCACGCCGTGAACGTCTTTCAAAACGGCCCCGAAGACCCCATCGCCCGCGGGCTTCATGAGAAGCGTCTTCTCCGCGCCGTCCTTCACCTCGAGCACGAGCCTTCTGAAGCGGTAGCCGTTCAGGGCGCGCGCCTTCACGTACACGTCCGAGCCCTCCGCCACCCGCAGGTGCGAGGGAATGTCCAGCCCGATCGCGGGTTTCACCGGGTAGGGCTCATCGGAGCCGGTGAACCGCGCCAGGAACGCCCGGGCCTGGCCGGGCGAGGTGAGGACGAAGGCGGCCGCGAGCGCGACGGCGATCAACGCCGAGGCGACGGAACGAAGCACCTTGCGCCCGTCAACCAGCATCCCGGCGGGGAGAGCGGAGAGCCTCTCGTGCACCTCCCGTCCGACCATCTCCACCACGCCGGCGGGCTCGGCCACCTCCACCACCGTGACGAGAGCGCCGTCGAAGGCGGGTTCCAGGTTCTCCACCAGGCGGGCTATCCTGCGGACCTCCATCTCCATCAGCAGGGGTTGGAGCACCCGCCGCACGAGCAGCCAGGCCGTTCCCGCGACGAAGGCGGCGGCGAGGAACAGGCGGGTGGGGCGGCGGAAGTCGAGGAAACGATCCATGAGATAGCAGGCGGCGAGGAATATCACGGCGGCGGCGAGCAGGTCGGCCGCTCCCCTCAGCACGGCGGCCGAGCGCAGGCGGGCGGCCACGGCGCGCAGGCGTTCCGCAACCAGGGCGCGGGCGCTCACCTGCCGCCCCCTTCCTTACCGGTGAGGGGAATGCGCGGGAAGAGGCTCACCCTCATGTAGGAATACAGGTGCGGGCTGAAGGTGGGGGCGAGCTCGAGCACCCTCACGGGGGCGTCCATGCGCACCTTGTCGCGGTCCACCGCCATGAGGTTGAAGGCTATGAGGCTCGGGTCCGCCCCTTCCGGCGTCTCCGCGAAGTACCACAGCGGTATGAAGACCTCGTAGCACATGACGGAGCCGCGGCGGGTGAAGGCGGCCCTTATGGGATGCTTCTCGTAGTCCACCGGGGCCGGGGACCTGCCGGAGCCGGGGGTTATGAAACGCTCCACGTCGAGCCCGCCCACGTTCGGCAACAGCGAGAGCCAGAGCGCCCCTCCCGGCGGGTAGTCGCCCTCGAACCCTCCGGCCGGACAGGCGAAGAGCTCGATGTGGTCGGAGGTCCAGGGGTCGCCCTCGTTGTCCTCGGAGGTGACGAGCACGTCGTCCGTTATCTGCACCGCCACGCACAGGCCGTCCCCGGAGCGCGCGGTCTTGAAGGCCAGCGAGAGGTCCGCCGCCGACTCCGGGGGCTTCCACTTGAAGAAGCAGGAGGCCGTGTTGTCCCTTCCGAGGAAACGCCATCCGTCGTCGCCCCATTCGGAGAGGTCCCCGTCCACCTTCACCGGGATCTCGGGGGCGTCGAGCACCGGCCGGGGACGGGACTCGAAGAGATCCTCCCGCGCGAGTCCCCGCCAGCCTTCCACCTGCGAGGCGGGCAGGTCCGCACCGCTGAAGAGCATCTTGTCGCAGAACTTCACGCACTCGGCCGGCATGTGGGCGTTCAGCATCCGCTGGCAGAGGGACAGCACCTCCAGCGGATCGGGCTCCTCGGAGTCCTCGAGCTCCCTCGCCCGTTCGGCCAGCTTCCGCCTGCCCTCGGGCGTGGCGGGACGGTAGGCCGTGAGGTATTCCCCGTCGTCCACGAACAGCATTCCGCCGCCCACCGCAGCGTTCACGCCGGAGGACGAGGGGGCCATGTGCCTCAGCACCAGCTTCCCGCTGACGGGGTCCACCACCACGAGGCCCTTGTAGCGCTCGAGCTGCCCGTTGTAGTCCGCGAAGACGAGGCCCGACGAGGAGAAGACGCGCCGCACGTAGGAACCCGTGGGCATCGCGCGCCCGTGGCGGAGCCTCCGCGAGACGGGATCGGCCACCTCGAACTGGGCGAACATCAGCCGGGTGCTCTGCAGGAAGTACTGGAAGCGGTTGAAGAAGACGCCGAAACGCCCGGCCGCCTTCACCGACTGCGACGGGAACCTCCCCAGCGGCGGGAAGAAGGATTCGGGCGGGGGTTCTTCCGGCCCCAGCCTGGCCGAGCCCAGCGTTCCGTCCGACAGGTAGAGCAACGCCTCGTCGCCGTCGAGATACACCACCCGCGCGCCCTTCGGCCCCTTGGCCGTGCGGCCGTTGAAGAGGTCGAGCAGGTAGAGGTCCGGCCCCTCGTTGTAGGGCATGAAGCGGCCCGCGAACCCTCCCGTGCCGAAGATGCCCCTGTTGCGCGGCCTGAACACCAGGGCCCGCGCGCCGGACAGCACGTCGAAGACCGACACCGACGACTCGTTCCCGTCGTACACCACCATCGCCATGCGGGGGCCGGAGAAGGCGTATATCTTGTGATAGTAGTTGCCAGCGAGGGAGACGGCGCGCCAGCGGCCGGTGTCGAGGTCGAAGAAGAGCACCGTCCCCTTCTGGCCGCGGCGCAGGGGCGTGCAGAACAAGGCCACCAGGTCGCCTATCCGCTCGAAGGAACCGGGATAGCCCATGTCCTCGAAGGTGCGGCGCCAGGCGAGCTCGCCGGTCGCCTCGTCGAACGCCTCGAAATGGAAGGTGCTCGAGAGGAAGCTCCGCCGCAAGGCGACCACCTTGCCGCTTCGCGACTCGAAGAGCCCCATTATCATGTCCGGCACGAACTCGTCCCCCTTGCGCACGGTGGGGGTGATGCGTATCACCAGTTCCTCGCCGTTGCGCAGGACCTTCATGGTGGTGGGCTCGCCGGGGCGGACGGACGATATGGCCTCGACGAGCTTCATGTGGTTCGTCACCCTGCGGCCCGCGAACTCCACTATGACGTCGCCCGGCTGCACTCCCGCGGCCTCCGCCGGGTAGCCGGGCACGAGCGACACCACGAGCGCCCCCGGCGGCGCGGCGGAATCGTCCAGCGACACGCCTATGAAGGCCCTGTCCGGCACCTCGACGCTCCAGCGCACCGAGCCGTCCCCGGCGGAGAGGAAGGTGAGGGCGTTCTTCTCGCCGAGCGGGAGCACCACGCCGCCCTTGCAGGCGAGAAGCGGGGGGTTGAAATATATTCTCTTGCGCGCCAGCTTCAGCCGCCAGGCCGTCTCGAACCCGCCCGACACGTCCGGCCGTTCCTCGGTCCGGGCGGGCCGTTCCGGCGGGATGTGCGAGCGGGCCAGCTCGGCCAGCGTCTTGGGGCCGTCCGGGAGCTCAACGACGGCGTCGGGATAGAAGCGGGCGAGGTCGGCCATCACGCGGTCGCACAGGGCGGGACATTCCCCGCGGGAGAGCAGCGCCCGCGCGAAGGCGAGCTGCGGCGAGCGGTCCACCGGGAAGGCCGCGGTGCTCGCTGAAAGCACCTCTTTCATCTCCGCGGGCAGCTTCCCGGACACGGCGAGCGAGACGAACTCGCCCGCCAGCCTCACGGCCCTCTTGGTGAAGAACAGCGCGCCCAGCACCTCCGAGGCGGCCTTCGGGTCGCCCGCGAGGGCGGCCTCGGCGAGCTCAGCCGCCTTCCGCTCGTAGGGCTCGGCGAGCTTCGGCCGGGAGGAGGCCAGCCTGTCCACCGCCGCGGTGCAGAGCTCGCGCAGCGAGACGGAGGAACCTGTGGCCTCGTCGGCCAGCCCGGCTTCCTTCAGCGCTTCCTTGAAGTCACGTTCGGGCGCGGCCGCGTCCGCACAGCCCGCCAGTATGTCCACCAGCGCGGCGAAGGCTTCCTCCCCTTTGCCCGCCCGGAGCGCCGAGGCGGCCATGAGCTGCTCCAGGAAGGCCCGGTCGTAGGGCGAGTCGGCGAACTTCAGGCCCTCGGACGC
>QNBY01000077.1 GCA_003644275.1 Planctomycetota bacterium | reverse complement strand
TACACCGGCCCGGTTACGCTGGAGTCCATAGTGAGCGAGGAAAAACGCACCGGCGACTCCCGCCGCTCCCACGCCAGAGGAAGACGCAACTCGTCAGGACGCGGCAAGGGAAACGGAAAGTAAGGCCGGAGTCCGCGCCGTGGGCGAGGTGACCCTCATCCCCGGACTGTTCGACGTTTACCGCGGCCGCGAGCGGTATCGCGACGCGCTCTCGGTCCTCGAGACGCTCGTGCGGGAGGGACACGCCGCCTTTTTCGTCGGCGGCGCGGTCCGCGACGCCCTCGACTTCCGCCTCTCCGGCCGTCCCCTTCCTCCCGAAGCGGACTTCGACATAGCCTGCGACGCCCCGCCGGAGCGCGTCGCCGCCCTCTTTCCCCGCGTGGTGCCGGTCGGCGCGGCCTTCGGAGTGGCCCGCGTCATGGTGGGCTCGACCTGCGTCGAGGTGGCCCGCTTCCGCGCCGACGAGGGCTACTCGGACGGCCGCAGGCCCGACCGCGTCCGCCCCGCCTCCATCCGGGAGGACGCCGCCCGCCGCGACTTCACCGTGAACGCCCTCTACTATTCGCCCTTCACCTCCGAGCTCCACGACTACCACGGCGGAAGGGCCGACCTCGAACGCCGCGTCCTCCGCTTCATCGGCGACGCCGCCGAGCGCATCGAGGAAGACCGCCTCCGAATGTTGAGGGCGGTCCGCTTCGCCTGCCTCCGCGACCTCTCCCTCGACCCCTCCGCCTCCGAGGCCGTCCGCGCCGCCGCGCCGCGCGTGCTGTCCGTCAGCGCCGAGAGGATAGCCCGCGAGCTCGAGCTCATGTTCTCCTCCCCCCGCCGCTCCTGCTGCCTCGAGCTCCTCGACGCCGTGGGCCTGCTCGCGGTCGTGTTGCCGGAGGTGGAGGCCCTGAAGGGCGTCCCCCAGCCCGAGCGCTTCCATCCCGAGGGCGACGTCTTCACCCACACCGTCCTCACCTTCGCCGAACTGCCGCCCGACGCCGATTTCGCCCTCGCCCTCGCCGCCCTGCTCCACGACGCGGGCAAGCCCGCCACATTCCGCGTGGCCGACCGCATCCGCTTCGACCGCCACGACGCCGAGGGGGCGGCCCTGGCCCGGCGCGTCTGCGAGCGGTTGAAGCTCCCCGCGCGCACGACCGAGAAGGTGGTCTGGCTCGTCGCCACCCACATGAAGTACATGGACCTGAAGCGGATGAGGAAGGGGCGCGCGCTCGCCTTCCTCCTCCACGAGTGGGGCCCCGACTCGCTCGCTCTCCACCGCGCCGACTGCCTCGCCTCGCACGGCGACCTCTCCACCTGGCGCTACGCCCGCGCCCTGCTGAACTCCTTCGAGGAAAAGCCCGCGCCCCTCGTCAAAGGGGAGGACGTACTGGCGCTGGGCGTTCCCCCCGGTCCCCTGGTGGGCGAGATACTGAAGGAAGCGTGGAACCGCCAGGTGGAACAGGGCTGGACGGACAGGGAGACCGCCCTCGCCGCCCTGCCCTCCATCGTGGAGGAAGCGAAGAGAAAAAGGGAGGACGAGCATGGGAACTGAACGCCGCCCGCGGGCGCTCCGCCTGCCGGCCCTTCTCCTGTTGCTGCTTCTTTCGCTCTCCGTCGCCTGCACCCAGGTCAACCCCGCCACCGGCAAGGAAGAGCTGGTCCTCATAAGCACCGAGGCCGAGATGCGCATCGGCCTGTCGGTGGACCGGCAGATAAGGACCGAGTTCAAGGTCCGCGACGACGGCCCCGCCGCCGCCCGCGTGAAGTCCGTGGGAGTGAGGATAGCGGCCGTCAGCGACAGGCAGGACGTGGAGTACCGCTTCGCCCTGGTGGCCGCGAAGGACATGAACGCCTTCGCCGCTCCCGGCGGCTTCGTGTACGCCACCTCCGGGCTCGTGGCGAAGGCCGACGACGACGAGCTCGCCTGCGTCATCGGCCACGAGTGCGGCCACATCGCCGCCCGCCACGGCGTGAAGACCCTCCAGGCCGGTATGCTCGCCTCCCTCTTCACCGCCCTGCTCGACGAGAACACGAAGAAGAAGGAATACAAGGCGGCCGCCCAGGCCGCCGTTACGCTCCTTCTGCTCGGCTACAGCCGCCGCCACGAGTACGAGGCCGACCTGCTCGGCGTCCGCTACGCCTGGCGCGCGGGCTACGACCCGCACGGCATGGTCTCCTTCTTCCGCAAGCTCAAGAAGGTGGAACAGAAGCGGGGCTCCTTCCCCGAGTTCCTGAGCACCCATCCCGATCTCGACAAGCGCATACGCGCCGTCGAGAAAGTGATACGCGCCGAGCTCTCCAACCCCGACGGCACCCTGAAGAAGCCGCCCGCTCCGCCCGAGGGCGGCGGCGTTCGCGTCTCCGAACCCTCCTGACTCACCGAAGATCCGCCGCGAGTTTCCTCACCGCCGCCTCGTCCGGCTCCAGAAGCGCCCTGAGCGCCCGCCGCGACGAGCGCACCATGCCCTCCAGCGGCCCGGACGCGAGCGCCTTCCCGCACCTCTCCAGCGCCTCGCCGAGAAGCGCCCGCTCCTCCGCCCCAAGCGCCCGGACTCCCTCGCGGGCCGCCTTGCGCGCGAGCGCGGACACCTTCCGCGCCGTCGAGGGATGGAGCACGAACCGCCGCGCCGCGAGCGCCAGCACCTCGCGCACGGCCGGACGGGCGAGAAGGGCCGCCGCGTCGGGCCGCCGTTTTCCCTCCCTCAGCGCCCGCCCCGCGCCCGACAGGCTCCGCGCCAGCGCCTTCATCCTCCGCCCCGGCGAGGACCGCCGCCACTCCCCCAGCATCAGCGCCGCGCGCGCGAGCGTCTCCGAGAGCCGCCGCTCGTCCGTGCCCGCCACCGCCGCGGCCTCCGCCGCCGTGAGCCCGTCCAGGTACATCCTCACCGCCTCCAGCTCCGCGGGCTCCAGGATCTCCCGCCACCGCTCCATGCACCACGAGGCGGCCCGCGTCCTCGCCCTCCTCGCGGCCTCCTCCGCCTCCCTGTCCTCCTCGTTCCCCGGCGCGGGAAACAGGTCGAGCAATTCGTTGGGAAGCGTGATCGTCCGCCTCCCTCTTCCGTTTTCCTTTCTCATCTTTTCACCTCCGCGCGCATTGTCGCGCGGGAGGCCCCCTCGGTCCGCCGCTGACGCGTCGCGTATGCGTCACCTCCGGAGCTGACGCCGCCGCGCTTTCGCCCCCCTTTCCTCCCTCTTCTTCTCGATAAAGCGCGTCGAAGTAGTAAAATAGGGCAAGAGAGCGAGCCGAAAGGAGAACCGGGCCATGCCGCCGAAACTCGCCTTTTCAGCGAACGCCTACAAGCGCACGGATTTCTTCGACGCCGCGGCCGACATAGCCGCCGCGGGCTACAAGGCCCTGGAGGTGTACGCCGACGCGCCGCACCTCTACCCCCTCGACGCGCCGCCCGACCTCGTGGCCCGCGCCGCGGAGCACATCCGCTCGCTGGGCCTCGCCGTCTCCAACGTCAACGCCTTCACCATGTTCGCCGCGGGCGACACCTGGCGGCCCTCGTTCATAGACCCCGACGAGGACCGCCGCGCCCTGCGAATCGACCACACCGTGGCCGCCCTCCGCATGGCCCGCGCCCTCGGCGCCGCCACCGTCTCCACCGAGCCCGGCGGGCCGCTCGACGAAGCGCCCGACCGCGCCGCCGCCCTGGAGCTCTTCGCGAGCGGCGTGGAACAGGTCATCGAGCGCACCGAGGACCTCGACGTCCTCCTCCTCGTCGAGCCCGAACCCGGCCTGCTCGTGCAGGACTCCGCGGGCATGGAGGAATTCTTCGAGCGCGTGCCGCATCCCCGCGTCGCAATGAACCTCGACATAGGCCACTTCTTCTGCGTGGGCGAGGACCCCGCACGGGTGGTGCGCGACTTCTGCGGCCGCTTCGACCACGTCCACATCGAGGACATAGCCGCCGACAGGCGTCACTTCCACCTCGTGCCGGGCGACGGGGCGGTGGACTTCCGCTCCGTCTTCGAGGCGTTGGCCGAGATAGGCTACGACGGCTTCGTGACGGTCGAGCTCTACCCCTACGAGGAAACCCCCGGCGAGGCCGCCAGGCGCGCCCTGGAGCGCCTCGCCCCCATCTGGAGAGAGACGTTCGGAGAGGAACCCGCATGAGCCTCGCCGCCGTCGCCTCCCTGCTCAGGCCCCTCGTGCTGCCCACCGCCGTGGCCGACGCCTTCCTCGGCGCGGGCGTGGCGATGGTGGCGCTGGGCTCGGTGGTCACGGCGGAGAAGTTGGCGCTCGCCTCCCTGCTGTCGCTCTTGCTCTACGCCTTCGGGCTGGTGCTGAACGACCTTGCCGACGAGAAGCGCGACCGCGCCGCCGGGGCCGCCCGCCCGCTCGCCTCCGGGGCCGTGAGCCGGCGCGCCGCCTACGCGCTCCTCGTCCTCGCCGGCGGTGGGGCTCTCGCGCTCGTCGTCTTCTTCCTTCCCGCTCCGGCGGCCGCGGCGGCGGGCATGTGCGTAGCCTTCATCGTGCTCTACGACCTCACCCACGCCCGCCTTCCCATTCTCTCCCCCTTCCTCATGGGAGGCGCGCGCGCGGCCGACGTGCTGGCGGCCGCCGCCGTCTTCGGGCTCGACGTGGCCGCCGTCCTCGCCAATCCCGTCGTCCTCTGTTTCGTCCTCTCATACGGCCTCTACGCCGCCGCCGTCACCTTCGCCTCGCTCATGGAGGACGACCCCGCGGACAAGGCCCCCTTCCTCTTCGCCTGGATAGCCGCGGGCCTCGCCTGTCTCGTCCTCTTTCCCGTCACCCGCTTCGAGGCCCTCTCCTGGTACTTCTACCTCTTCCTCCTCGTGGCGGGCTCCTTCTTCGTCACGCTCCCCTACGTCGTGCTCTCGCGCGAGAGGCTCCCCCGCCTCCGCTGGTACGTGCCCATGTGGATAACCCCCCTTTGCCTCCTGGGAGGGCTCGGGCTGCACCTCCTCTCCGCGGCCGACCTCCCGGGCCGCTTCCTCCTTCCCGGCCTGGCCCTGGCCGCTCTCTATCCCCTCCTAACCGTGATAATGTACGCGCGGATGAGCCGCGCCGCCGCCACCGGGAACGAAAGCGAGGTCCGATGAGCAAGTACGCCTGGATCCCCTCCCTCATCATCCCCGGCTCCGGCCAGGCCGTCGAGGGCAGGCTCGCGCGGGCCGTCGTCCTCTTCGTCGCCGCCGCCGTCGGCGTGGACCTCTTCCTGCTCGGCAAGTTCGTCTTCTCCGGCGACGAGGCCCAGTCCCTCGTCCAGATCGGGCTAATCGTCTTCGGGCTGGCCTGGCTCGTCGGACTCGGCGAGCTCTTCTATCACCACCACACCTTCGACCCCCGCAGGCTGGAGGAAGAGCTCCTCGCTCACCTCCGCAAGGCCGTGGCCTACTACCTCTCCGGCCGCTACGACGAGGCCGAGAGCGAGCTCAAGGCCATGCTCCGCCGCTCGCCCGACGACGTGGAGGCCCACCTCTACCTCGCGGGCGTCTATCGCCACGCGGGCGACCGCAGGCGCGCCGTCGCCGAATACCGAAAGGTCCTCGCCCTCGACGACGCCGGGAAGTGGGGCTGGCAGGTGGAGCGCGAGATGCGGGAACTCGAGAGCGGAGAGGCATGATAGACTTCCACACCCACATAGGAACCGCGCCCGACGCCTCCCTCACCGCCGACGAACTCCTCGCCGCCATGGACCGCTTCGGCGTGGAGCGCGCGGTGGTCTTCCCCATCAACGAGCGCCGCTCCGGCCCCCAGTACTCCGCCCTGCACGACAGGATAGCCCGCGCCGCCGAGCGCCGGCCCGGCCGCCTCGTCGGCTTCGCCCGCATAGTGCCGTCCGACCCGCCGTCCGCCCGCGCCGAACTCGAGCGCATGTCCTCACTCGGCCTGCGCGGCGTGAAGCTGCATCCGCTGTCCGACGCATTCAACCCGCCCGAGGCCGCCTTCGTGCTCGACTTCGCCGCCGAACGCGGCCTCCCCGTGATAGTCCACACCGCCCACAACCCCGGCTGCACCCCCGCCGAATGGGAGCCGCTCGCCGCCGAGCGCCCCTCCCTCACCCTCGTCTTCGCCCACTCC
>QNBY01000076.1 GCA_003644275.1 Planctomycetota bacterium | reverse complement strand
TCGGGATAGAGGGAGAAGGCCTCCATTGCGAAATCGTTGAAGGATTCCTCCGTGACGGGGAGCCTCATGGCGGCGAAGTCGCGGTACACCTTTCTGCCGTACACCTTCGCGCAGGCGTAGGCGTAGAACACGGGGAAGCGATAGCGCGGATAGAGCGCGCGGGAGAGGGAGATGATTATCTCCCACACCTCGCGGTACTTCAGCCAGGAGAACTCGCCGTTACGGAGCTTTCCGTACTTGAGGGGGACGGCGAGGAAGAAGCCCGCCGCAACGTCGTAGGGCGGCATGAGGTGGAAGGGGATGTCGCGTTCCGAATAGAAGCGCCTGAAGGCGGCCGCCATTTTCTCCGCTTCCCTCAGCGCCCGGCGCGGGGTGCCGAGCATGTAACGGCAGTAGATGGAAGCGATCTCGCGGCGGCCGGAGTAGAGGAACTCGTACGGAAGGGAGGGCAAGCCGAGCTTCCTGTCCAGGGCGATGTAGTAGTGGTGGAGGGGAAGCTTTCCGTCGGCCGGGAAACACGCCCTGCCCACGAGGAAGCCGGCGCCGGAGGGATATATGCGGGAGGTGGAGAAGGGGTTGAGGACCACGGGCAGGCGCACGTTCGCCGCGGGGTCGTTGGAGTAGAGGTCCGAGATGAGTATGTAGGCGGCGTCGAAGGCGCGGATGTCCTTGTCCTTGATGCGCCGCAGGACGTCCTTCGAGCCTATGAAGAAGAACTTCATGGAGGGGCGGACCGTCAGTTCGGTCATCATGGGGGAGGAGAAGAGGTCGTCGAGCTTTTTGCGTTCCTCGGCCGATATTTCCTCGGTGAGCTTCTTGGTGAGCTCGAGCACCTTGGCGATTATCTTCGAGCGCTCTTCCTCGGTGAGGGTCTTCTTGTTCATAATGTAGGCCCAGTAGAGCCTGATGGCCATGCGGTAGTTGCCCTGCTTTTTGAAGCGCCTGGCGAGGTCGTCCAGTTTGGAGGGGGTGACGTTCTCCACGAGGCGCTCGAGCTCCGCCTTCTCGTCGGGGGTGAGGCTCTCGATGAGGGAATGGGAGATGGCGCGTATCCGTTCGTCGGCCCAGGAGGCGTAGGAAGGCGCTATCTCGGCGATCTTCTTCAGGACGGCGATACGGCCCTGGGGGGAGAAGGAGGAGAGGGCGTTCCTCAGGCAGGCGACGCGCAGGGAGAGCATGTGCTTCTCGGCCTCCGTCTTCTCCGCCTCGGAGAGGGGGGGCGGGTCGCAAGGGCTGAGCGAAAACGCCCTGCGTATTATCCTGAAGCGAGAGGAATCGGAGGGGCAAGCGCGAAACGCCTTCTCGTAGAGGGAGAAGGCGGCGGGCTTGTCGCTGGGGGCCCTTTCGTCGGCCTCGGCGAGGTAGTCCTCCCAGGAGGATTTTTCCTCGCCTGCGAGAGGGGGAGGGGGGAGGAGCGCCGGCAGAATGAGGAAGGCGGTGAGAAGGAGGAGGAGAAAGCCCGTTTTCATCGGTCCCGCCGCGATTCGCTGCATACGAGGAATATACCACTTTTCGAGGGCCTTGGCAAGCGAGGGAGGGCTTTCAAAAAGCCAAAAAAGGGGAGAATAGGGGCATGGCCTACTTTCCCGTCCCGCGGAAGCCCGCGCCCGAGTTCGTGCCCGTGCCCGAAGGCCCGAATTACAAGATGATCGTCCTCGTGGCGGGGCTCGCGCTGATAGCGCTGGTGGCGTTCGGGGGCTCCCTGATGATGAGCAGGAAGCCGGCGGTGTCGGCCTCGCCGACACACACTCCGCCGCGGCGGCCGTCGCCCGCCCCGACGCCGAGCGACAAATACAGGCCGGGGAGGCCCGGGAAGAAGATAGAGCTGGATCCGGCCATACTGGACGATGTGGAGGACACCTACTCCACCCGGGCGAGGCGGCCGGAGGAGTACTCCGTCATCGAGAAGGGGCCGCTTCTGAACGTGCTCCAGTACCTTCTGACGCACACCGAGGAGGAGATAGAGGCGAACCTGACCGTTCCCCATCCGGTGAAGCACCCGCTGGTCACCTGGGAGGACATGATGACCCGCCCGCGGGCGGTGCGGGGGGCGACGGTGAGGGTGGAGGGCGTGATAAAGCTCTACGACTACGGGGAATTCGAGCCTTCCTTCCAGCGCGAGAGCGGGGTTCAGGGGGTTTGGTACGGCAACCTGTTCTACAAGGACAAGAAGCAGTACGCCTTCCGCCTGCTGGAGGGAGGGGAGCGGTTCAAGGTGGACGACGTGATAAGGTTCTACGGCGTCTTCCTGAAGCGGATGTGGTTCAGGAACAACATGGCGGAGCTGGAGGGGAAGAACACCTACTCGATAATGCCCCTTGTCATAGCCAAGAGGGCGTACCCCTACACGATGCCGGAGGAGAAGTTCCCGGTGGTGGAAGTGGCGATCTTCTTCGTGCTGGCCTGTCTTCTGGTCATCGCGCTGGGGTACACGCTGATGCGCGAGGTGGGGAAGACGGGGACGGTGAGGATGAGGTTCGGCAAGTCCCGCCGGACGCGGCAGGACGGCGAGGGGGAGAAGGAAAAGGAACGCTGAGCGCATGGACGGGGAGCTTGCGGCATTAGCGGCGCTGAACACCCTCTACGCATCCAGGGCGGCGGTGGAGCGGCTGCTGAGGGAGTACGGCACGCTCGAGGCGGCGTGGGAGGAGTTTCCGGCGCGGCGCGATTCGTCGCCCCTCGCCGCGCGCATGACGCCGTCGGTCCTGGAGGCCGGCCGCAAGGAGACGGAGGAGGCGGAGAGGCGCGGCGTGCTCATGCTGCCCTTCTGGGATCCGCGCTATCCGAGGCTTCTGGGGGCGATAGCGAATCCCCCTCCCCTGCTCTACGTCCTCGGCGACGCGGAAGCGCTGCACGGCAACTGCATAGCGATGGTGGGCTCGCGCACCACCAGTTTCTACGGGCGCAGGGCGGCGGCGGGGTTGTCGGCCGCGCTGGCGGAGCGGGGCTACACGGTGGTGAGCGGCCTCGCGCGGGGCATAGACAGGGAATGCCACGCGGCGGCGCTGGACGCCGGAGGGAAGACGGTGGCGGTGCTGGGTTCGGGGGTTTTGAGGGTGTACCCGAAGGAGAACGAGCAGTTGGCTGAGGCGGTGGCTGCGAACGGGGCCGTGGTGAGCGAGTTTCCGCTTCGGGCGAAGCCGGTACGATTCCACTTCCCGCGCCGGAACCGGGTCATCTCGGGGCTTTCGCTGGCGACGGTGGTGGTGGAGGCGGGACGCAGGAGCGGAGCGCTGATAACCGCCACGTGGGCCGCCGAACAGGGGCGGGAGGTGTTCGCGCTTCCCGGCCCGGTGGACACCGGCTTCTCGGCGGGCTGCCACCCGCTTCTGAGAGAGGGGGCGAGGGTGGTGGAGTCGGTGGAGGACATAGAGGCGGATCTGTCCGGGTTGAAAGCCCTGTTCGCCGGGGCGGGAGACGCGGCCGGGGCGACGGGCGAAAAGGCTCCCGTCATGCTGGACAGGGCGGGCGCCCGGAGGAAGCTGCTGCTGGAGGCGATGGGCTACGGGGGAGCGGACATAGAGAAGCTGGAGGAGCAGACGGGGCTTCCGGCGGAGACGATGCTGCCGCTGTTGATGGAGCTGGAGCTGGAGGGGATCGTCGCCCGGAAGGCGGGGGGGATATACGCCAGGAGGAAATGAGGCTCAGAGGTCTTCCGCGCCGCGCGAGTTGCGCAGGTACACCGAAGCGGAACGGGTGACGGTGTAAACGCGGCCGCCCGGGCCTGCGCTCTGGAGCCTTATCTCGTAAATCACCTCGTAGTAGCTCTTGACGTGGTAGTCGGTGTCGCGGTCGCGGAACCGGACGTACACCACCTTGTCGGTGAGGTCTATGGTGTTGGTGTCGGTGCTGTCGTCCACCTTGGTGGAGGTGCGGCGCAACACCTTTTTGCCGTTCACCGTCACCACGGAATAGGCGATTATCCTTCCCTTGGACCAGTCCACGCCGATGTCGTTGGAGGTGATGCGGAGGAGGGGTTCGCCGTCGGAGCTATAGGTGGGGACGAGGAAGGTGATGTTGTCCCCGTAGTAGCCGTCGGTGTCGTTCCCGCCGGTGATACCGATGTGGGGGAGGCGGTCGGAATAGGTCAGGCCGGTGTCGGGGGGGGACATCATGACGGCGGCCTTTTCGAGGTCGCCCGCTATCTGGCGGGTTATGTCGAGCGCTTCCTTCTCGAGGTCGGTGAAGGCCTTGCTTCCCGACCAGAGGGTGTGCGCGGAGAAGATGGTGGAGTTGATGGCGTAGGTGATGGCTGCGAACATGGCGAGGACGAAGAGCATCTCGATGAGGGTCATTCCGTTTTCGTTCTTCATGTCCGCACCCCTCATTTCTTCTTCAGGAGTTGGAGCGTTCGGGTTATCACGGCGTTGTTGATGTTGCGCCACTGGATGGTGATGTTGATGGGAAGGGGGTCGGCGTCGGGATCGGAACCGGGGTAGGTGATGGTGATCACCTCGCCGGGGACGTTGTTGAAGGCCGGCACCTGCGAGCCGTCGGGGAATATCTCGCGGACGGAGTCGTAGGGGACGGCCAACACCTGCTCGCGGACCGTCTCCAGATCGGCGAGGGCGCGGTCCTGGAGGCGGGCGTTGCGCTGGGCCTGCACCACGCCGGTCATGGCGTAGATGACGGAAAGCAGCACGATGCTGATGATGGCGACGCTTATCATCAGTTCGAGAAGGCTCATGCCCGCTTCGGATATTCCATCTCTCGTCGGTTTCATGGTTTTCGCCTCGCGATATCGTATTGGAAATATATCATCCCGAAAGGGATTTGTCAAGGCGGACCGTCTCAAGGGGGCGCGGCGTTGGAAAAGCGTTGAGTAACAAAGTCCGCCGAATGAGGTATAATAATGGGAACTTGTGTTCCTCGCTTCCGGAAGGCTCGTGGGAAAAAGGTTCGACGAAAAGACCCTCGAAAACGTCGCGGCCGCCAACGACATAGCCGAAGTCATATCCGCCTATCTGCCCCTCAAGAGGGAAGGGAAGAACTACAGCGCGCTCTGTCCCTTTCACAAGGAGAAGACGCCTTCCTTCAAGGTGTTTCCCGACACGCAGAGGTACAAGTGCTTCGGTTGCGGCAAGAGCGGCAACGTCTTCATGTTCGTCATGGAGATGGAGAAGATCGGCTTCGTGGAGGCGGTGGAACATCTCGCGAGGCGGGCCGGGATACGCCTGGAGGAGAGCGGGGGGGGCGGAGGGGTTGCGCGCTGTCTGGAGGCCAATCTCACCGCGCAGGAGTACTTCAGGAAGGCCATGCGCTCCCCTTCGGGCGAACCGGCGCGGGACTACCTGGTGGGACGTGGGTTCGACGGAGCGTTGTCCTCGCTGTTCGGGCTGGGCTACAGCCCGCCGGAATGGCAAGGGCTGATGGGCTTCGCCGCCTCGAAGGGGGTGTCCGAAGACGCGCTTGTGGAGGCGGGGCTCGCGGTGAGGAGCGAGCGGGGCCGGGCCTACGACCGCTTCCGCAACCGGCTGATGTTTCCCATCCGCGACGCGCGGGGGCGGATAACCGGCTTCGGGGCGCGGACGCTGGGAGAGGACAAGCCGAAATATCTGAACAGCCCTGAGACGCCGGTGTTCAGCAAGTCGCGGCAGCTGTTCGGGCTCTTCCTGGCGCGGGAGGCGATAATACGGTCGGGCACGGCGGTGCTGATGGAGGGGTACACCGACGTGCTGGCGGCGAGGCAGGCGGGCGTGGAGAACTGCTGCGCCACGCTGGGCACCGCGCTGACGAGGGAGCACCTGCGGGTCTTGAAACGTTTCGCGCGCGAAGTCGTCCTCGTCTTCGACGGGGACGAGGCGGGGAAGAAGGCGGCCGAGCGCTCCCTTCCCATCTTCATCTCGGAGGAGATGGAGGCGCGCATAGCGGTGTTGCCGGGCGGGATGGACCCGTTCGACTTCATCCGGGAGAGGGGGGGCGAGGCGTTCGAGCGCGCGGTGTCCGACGCCCGGCCGCTGTTCCGCTTCCTGTTCGAGAGCATGGGAGCGGCGCTCGATCTGGAGGATCCGTTCCAGCGGGCGGAGGCGGCGGAGAGGCTGGCGGCGATAATC
>QNBY01000075.1 GCA_003644275.1 Planctomycetota bacterium | reverse complement strand
TCGAGCCCAACCCCGAGATACCCCCCAAGGAACTCAAGCGGATGGACCGCTTCGCCGTGTTCGGCATGAGCGCCGCCATAGACGCCGTGAACATGTCCGGCCTCGCGGGCGACTGCGATCCCGACCGCGTCGGCGTCCTCATCGCCTCCGGCATCGGCGGCATCCTCGAGCTCGAACGACAGCATCACCGGCTCGTCCAGAAGGGCCCCCGTGCCGTCTCGCCGCTCCTCATCCCCAAGATGATACTCGACATCGTCTCCGGCCTCGTGGCCATACGCTACGGCTTCACGAACATCAACTTCGGCATCGCCTCCGCCTGCGCCTCCGGCGCTCACGCCATAGGCGAGGCCTTCAGGACGGTGAAGCACGGCTACGCCGACGCCGTCGTGACCGGCGGCGCCGAGGCCGGGATAACCCCCCTCTCCCTCGCGGGCTTCGGCAACATGAACGCGCTCTCCACCCGCAACGACGAGCCCGAGAAGGCCTCCCGGCCCTTCGACCGCGACCGCGACGGCTTCGTCATCGGCGAGGGCGCGGGAATACTGGTGCTCGAGGAACTCGAACACGCGAAGCGCCGCGGCGCTCCCATCCTCGCCGAGATGGTGGGCTACGGCCACACCGCCGACGCCCACCACATCACCGACCCCGCTCCCGGCGGGGCGGGCGCGAGGAAGGCCATGGCCATGGCCATCAGGGAGAGCGGCCTCACCCCGGACGACGTGGACTACATCAACGCACACGGGACCTCCACCCCCGCCAACGACCCCGCCGAGGCCAAGGCCATAAACGACCTCTTCGGCAGGAAGGTCCCCCTCTCCTCCACCAAGTCCATGCTCGGCCACCTCCTCGGCGCTTCCGGCGCGGTCGAGCTCATCGTCTCCATCCTCACCATCCGCAACGGCGTCATCCACCCCACCGTCAACTACGAGAACCCCGACCCCGCCTGCGACGTGGACTGCGTCCCCGAAGGCCCCCGCGAGCAGAAGGTGGATTTCGTCATTTCCAATTCTTTCGGCTTCGGCGGGCACAACTGCTGCCTCGCCGTCAAGGCATACAGGGAATGAACGGAGAATAAATGGACGAACTGTACGAACTCACCGAACTCCAGCGCGAGATACGCGACCTCGCGCACCAGATAGCGGAAGAGAAAATACGCCCCGTCGCCGCCCACTACGACGAGACCCAGGAATTCCCCTGGGAGATAGTCAAGATACTCGCCGACGCCGACCTCTTCGGCGTGTACATCCCCGAGGAATACGGCGGCCTCGGCGGCGGCGTCTTCGAACTCGTCCTCGTCGTCGAGCAGCTCTCCCGCGCCTGCGGCGGAATCTCCCTCAGCCTCGCCGGCACCGCCCTCGGAACCTTCCCCATCCTCCTCTACGGAAACGAGGAACAGAAGAAGAAGTACCTCCCCGACATCGCCGCCGGCCGCAAGCTCGCCGCCTTCGCCGTCACCGAGCCCGAGGCCGGAAGCGACGTCTCCAACGTCAAGACCACCGCCCGCCGCGAGGGCGACTACTACGTCCTCAACGGCCTGAAGCAGTGGATAACCAACGGCGGCGAGGCCGACGTCTACACCGTCATCGCCATGACCGACAAGTCCAGGGGCGCCCGCGGCGCTTCCGCCTTCATCGTCGAGAAGGGCATGGAGGGCTTCTCCTTCGGAAAGAAGGAAGACAAACTCGGCATCCGCGGCTCCGCCACCCGCGAGCTCATCTTCGAGGACTGCCGCGTCCCCGCCTCCAACCTCCTCGGAAGGGAGGGCAGGGGCTTCTTCGTAACCCTCAAGACCTTCGACTACAGCCGCCCCGGCGTCGCCTCCCAGGCCCTCGGAATCGCACAGGGAGCCTTCGACCTGGCCATCGAGTACGCCCACAACCGCGTCCAGTTCGGCCGCCGCATAACCTCCAACCAGGCCATCCAGTTCATGCTCGCCGACATGGCCACCAAGATAGAGGCCGCAAGGGCCCTCACCTACGCCCTCGCCAAGGCCGTGGACGCGGGCAGGAAGATAAACCTCGCCAAGTACTCCAGCATGAGCAAGATGCTCGCCTCCGACGTCGCAATGGAGGTCGCCACCAACGCCCTCCAGCTCTACGGCGGCTACGGCTACATGCGCGAGTACCCCATCGAGAAGTACTTCCGCGACGCCAAGATAACCCAGATATACGAGGGCACCAACCAGATACAGCGCGACGTCATCGGCAAGGAGCTCGTCAAGGAAGTCGCCCAGCGCACCAGGTGACGCGCCTCTCCCCTGCACGCCGAAAAAAGGCGGGGCCCGGCGGCCCCGCCTTTCCTTTTTTCGCCTTTTGCCGGCGGCCCGTTCAGAGCCCCAGCGAGCGCAGGTACGAGCAATGGTACAGGTAGCGCACCATCCCCGCCGCCGTGCGCCGCTCGTGCTCGCTTCCGGTGTAGTACGCCCACCACGACAACCCCTCCCCGTGCGGGGCGTCGTCGGACGCGGCCGCCGCCCTCACGTTGTCCGCCGCCTCCGCGTACAGCACCCGGCCGTCGTCCCCGGAGGTTACGACCAGCACGCCCGGCTCCTCCAGCAGCGCCTCGGGACCGCTGTAGGGACCGTCGAACTCGTAGGGACCGAACTTCGCCATCTTCGCCTCCCGTTCTTTTTCAGAGCAACGCCCCGTCCCGCCAGCGCCAGGACGGGGGCAGCTTCTTCTTCAACTCCTCCGCGCTGTCCGCGAACAGCGGGTTTATCTCCACCGTCCCGCGGGGCCGCCCCTCCTCGTCGCGCGGCACTTCCACGCCCGCGGCCTCCAGCCACCTCGCCCACATCTCCACGAGCGCCGCGCGCACCGTGTTGGGCGAGTCCGGCCCCACCGCGTTCTTCAGCGGGGCGAACTCCTCGCGCCTGTCCACCTCCAGCACCGTCACCCGCCCGGCGAACCGCATGGTGTCGAAGATGAAGCGTTCGAACTTCACCACCTCCACCTCCTCGCCGTCCGCCGTCCGCGCCTTCTTCAGCGCGTAGTGCCACGGCAGGTCCCCCCCGCCGCGCGCCAGGTGGTCCAGGAACTCCAGGTTGAACACGTGTATCGCCGTGTTCCCGGCGTGATAGCGAAGGCGGCCGTCCTTGCGCCGCGCGTTCAACTCCTCCTCGCTCAGCTCGCTGTACTCTATCACGCCCGGCTTGCCGTCTATGTATCCCACTATCCCCACCTTCTCGGCGGGATCGGTCTTCTCCACCACCTTCGTGCTCACGTCCGCCCGCCGCAGGTTGTGATAGCCTATGAACACCGGATCGCATATCTTCACCAGCGGGTTGTCCACCTGGAAGTAGAACAGCTCCGCGTAGCCCCCGTCCAGAAGCTCCCGTATCACGCCCGACTCCCTCATGGCGTACAGCGCCCCGCCGTGCCCGTCCGGGCTCACGTGCACGTGGCCGGGCATGTCCACCACCAGTTTCCCCCACAGGTCCACCGCGGGAAGCGTCCGCTGCACCACGAACCGCACGCTCGACGGGTTCAGCCCGAAGTAGTGGAACGCCTCGAAGTACGCCCGCGTCTCCTCGTCGTTCACCGGGCTCGTCATTATCACCAGCGGTATCTCCCGCCCGTACCGCGCCCGCAGGTTCAGCAGTTTCTTCGCGAACACCTCGAACAGCGAGCGCCCCGTTATCGGGTACACCGGGAACGTCCCCTTCGGCCCCGGCAGCCCCAGCCGCGTGCCCTGGCCGCCCGCCACGAGAAAGGCCGCCACCTTCCCCGCCCGGAGCAACTCCTCGCCGCGGTTCAGCGCCTTGCGCCGCTCCGCCGCCTCCTGCTCGCTGCGGGGCTCCCGTATCGTCTCGCACGGCCTGAGCTCCTTCGGCGCGGCCGGCGGCCGGTCGCGGTAGCCCTCTATCAGCTCGTCCAGCTCCTCCAGGTCTATCCCCTCGAGCTGTCGCAGGAACTCCTCCCTCGCCGCGGGCGCAAGCTCCTCCATCCCCTCGAAAACGTGCTCCTGGCCGTGCTCCGCGTATCGCTTTCTCAGCTCCGTCACGTCCATCTCTCGCCTCACTTCACCAGCAGGAACAGAAGAAGTATCACCAGAAGTGCGAAGAGCCCGGCGCCCGCGATGAGCAGCGTCTTCATCAGCGAGCGCATCTTCTGCATCTCCCCCTCGAGCTTCCTTATCTGCTCCATCTGGCTCCGGTCCTTGTCCCGGGACGTCTTCAGCGCCCGGATTATCGTAGAGCCCCCCTGGGGCAGGTTCTCCGCCTGCAGCCGCCGCCTCGCCCTGAACAGCGACAGGTCGTTCAGAAGCTCCTCCGGCGTCTGGTAGCGGTCCGCCGGATCGCGGGCGGTCATCTTCTCCACTATCGCGCACAGCTCATCCGGAATGTCCGGCTTCAGCTCCTTCGGCGAGGGTATCCCCTTCACCACGTGCTGCTTCATCACCGTCGAGCCCGTCCCCGAGAACGGCGGCGAGCCCGTCAGCATGTGGTACAGCGTGGCGCCGAGCGAGTATATGTCGCTGCGCACGTCTATCTCGTCCTTCCCCTTCGCCTGCTCGGGGGAGATGTAGTCGGGGGTCCCCAGCACCATGCCGGGCTCGGTGTGTATCGTCTCCGTCCGGGGCTTCACGAAGCCGAAGTCCATCAGCTTCACCCGCCCCTTGCTGTCCACCATTATGTTCCCGGGCTTTATGTCCCTGTGCACTATCTTGTACTGCCACAGGTAGTCCAGCGCCCGCGCCGTCTGGTAGGCCACGTCCACCGCGAAGTCCACCCCCAGCGGCCCCTCCTTGTCTATTATGTCCTCGATGGTCCGCCCCTGCACCAGCTCCATCGAGAAGTAGAGCCGCCCCTTGTCCTTCCCCACGTCGTACACCTGCACCAGGTTCTCGTGGTTGAGCTTGCCCAGAAGCCGCGCCTCCAGCAGGAACCGGCGCTTGAACTCCTCGTCGAAGTTCCACCGCGGATGCAGCAGCTTCAGCGCCACCTCGCGCCCCATCGAGAGCTGCACCGCCCGGTACACCACCCCCAGGCCGCCCTCGCCCAGCTTCCCGATTATCTGGTAGCCGCCTATCCGGTGCTGTTCGTCCCGCTGGTCCCGCAGGTAGCGCTCGGCGGCGAGCGTGAGCGCCTTCGCCTGCTCCGGCGTGAGCACCCCCTCCTCCACCATGAAACGGCTGAGCGTGAGCTCCCGGTCGTCCTCCCGCTTCACCGTGTAGAGGGCCAGGCACCGGTTCACGTCCTGGCGGCTCGCAAAGCGGTTCTTTACCGCCAGCTCCGCGAACTGCCTCTCGAACTGTGAGAGTTCCTCCTCTATCTCCATCCCGTCATCCGCTGTACGGCATGAATGCGTCCGGAGCCGCGCCGCACACGGGGCAGTCCTCCTTCGGGCGCTCGGAATAGACCACGTAGCCGCACGAGGTGCACTCCCAAGCGTCCACGTCGTAGGCGGTGAAGTACTCCATCCCCATGTTGCACACCGGGCACTGTTCCGGCGGGCGTTCGCCCTCGTGGACGTAGCCGCAGTTCGTGCACTGCCACGCCTCCACGTCGCCGTCCGCGATGAGCCGCTCCACCTCCTCCAGCGAGGCGGGCTTGCTCTCGAGCCCCTTGCGCACCTCGCGCTTCTCCTGGGCTATCTCCTCCTTCACCGCCGACCGCCCCGTCTTCAGCGCTATCGCCGTCCGCGCGAGCCTCTCGCCCAGCAATCTGCCGGACCTCAACTCCTCCTCCGACGGCCCGGCGCCCTTCTCGTGGTCCACCTGGCCGCGCGCGCCGAGGAAGCATCCCTCCGTTATGTACCTGCGCGGGAAGGGCGGAAGCCCAACGAGTATCAGCCCGTGCGCGAACAGCGGAACCATCAGCGTCAACAGCGCCGTCTCCGCTCCCCCGTGGTACTTCCCCGACACCGTGAACACGCACGCCGGCTTGCCGCGCAGCGAACCCTCCTTCCACAGCGGCTTCAGCCGCCGGAAGAACATCTTCATCGGCGCGGACATCGTGCCGTAGTGGTTCGGCGTCCCGAAGGCGAAGGCGTCCGCCTCCAGAAGTTCCTTGAGATTCACCTCCCGCACCGGCCGCGTCTCCACCACGGTGTGCCTCACTTCGG